>NZ_JSWE01000176.1 GCF_000815465.1 Candidatus Jidaibacter acanthamoeba
TAAAATGGAAAACCAAAGATGCTATGGGTTATCATAGTTATAAAACAGCTTATAATACCATTCGAGGGATTGAGACAATCAATATGTTATTCAAGGGGCAGCTTTATCACTTACTTAAGAGCTCTGCTATAAATATTAAATACTTTGTTGAAAGGCAATTTAACTTACCTACCCCTGCTTATATTTTCTAAAAAACCTCATAAAATTTTATAACTTCTTCCTTCAATTTTATTCTTTGCAACACAACCTTATGAATTAAGTCAGGTCATTTATGAAAGATTATCCTTAAAAATTCAAAATCAACTAAAGATAGATAAACAAAGCATAAATGGAATTTTTGAAAAATTAAATACTAAAAAAGTGGAAAGTGTAATAAGTCACATAAAGCAAAATACACAAACAGGAAAAGAGTTATTGCATAAAGCTGAGGAATTAAGAAAAGCTATAGAAAGCAGTATACCACCATATTTATTAGATTTATCTAAATTAAAATTAAAAAACCTTTCAGGTAAAAATATTATTGGTTTTCAAGAGGCTGATTTAACTTCCTATGCATACAATATATCTTCAATCTTTGACAATTTATTGACTAATTTAATTTCAAATATAGAAACTTATAAAGGGGAGCCGGGCAGAGAAATCGAACTAGAATCACTATTGTTAAATGCTATCAGCTTATCAAATTACTTGTTGGATCATAACAATAACTATTTTTATTTTAATGCGGCAAATATTGGTCAAAATTATGTGCTACAAGATTTATTGGCTCAAACACAATCTACTATAAATAAAGATTTAATTGCTGAGCATAATAACATAAAACATAATCTAAAGGATAAGTTTAGCAAATTTGAAAAGCGTGGATTTGAAATCTTAGCTAACTTAAATTTTGGGGCGGCTTTATCAAAAGAAGAGCAGCAATATTTAGCTAAATTTTTTGAATACGCAATAGATAATCAAGAATTTAATTCAAGGATAACAAGAATATTAAATAACAATGATCAATTTGTACGCAATAATGCTGAAATGATAGCAGAATTGCGGGCATTCACTTATAAAACAGCTGATCTAGAAGGCGTTGGTATAATAACTAACAAAGTTGAAGCTATTCTAAAAAAAATTAAAGATAACCAAACTAATTTAATAGAGGAAGAAGATAAATTAAGTTATCAGGAATTAGGGAGGTTAGTAAAATTTTTACGTAATAAAGATATTTTAATGGCGTTAAAAGAATTAAAAATTTTAGAGCATTCTACTATTTTACAATATTTAAATAGTAACTTGCAGACGAGCAACAATTTATATATGGAACTAGATAGTCTTATTAAAAATCATATAAATTATGAGCAAGGTGATATAGTAATGGAGGTAGCAAAACGCAATAGAGAGTTCTATTCCAATAAAGTTAATTATGAGGAGAAAATAAGAGATTATATGAGTCCTTATACCCATGCAGCAATTGGTTATAAAGATAATAGAGGTGTTTTCGTTTCACATGTGGATCAAACATATACTAAGGATAAAATTGAGATGGATGCTGTATTATCAGAAAACTTTAGAATATATCCTGATAAACTTATAATTGATAATGATGTGAAAAAACAAATAATTAAAGCCTTGAAAATTGATAATGAAGATAATTTAAAACAGAAGATGTATGACATATACAAAGGTATAGCCAGCGAGTTACATCAATTAATGCAAGATGAAAATAAAGATATTAAGTTTGATCGTGACAGAGCAAAGGATGCTTTTATAGCTGATTTAATGCCATTTGGATTTGGGCATATGGGCAAAGATAATATTAAGAGCTGGGCAAAAGAAGTCTTGGAAAATAAGGCAAGTTTGGCACAGAAAATAAAAGATCCTGGAGGTAAGGGTTATTTATTTTGCTCAGAATTTGCAGCTAAAATGACTGTGCTAAGCCTAGTGGAATTGGAAAAGCAATTATTCGATAAAATTAAAGAAAACGATCCGAACTTCGAGATGCCGAAAGGCGGGTTGCTTAAAATGCCATTTCATGAATATGAGGATTTAGGTAAAGTTCACCCGGCAAGATTAGTTAAAGAGCTAAGTAAAAGTGGAGCAATAGAAAAAGTGCCGGAAGCGGAGATGGTAAAGAATATTATAAGAACAAGGTAGTTGAAATTGACAACATAAGGCAATTAAACTAAGTTTGATGCAAAATAAAGTTTGTATATAAGAATGCTAAGAATCACTCTACCTGATGGAAATTTCAAGGAATTTCCAGAACATATTTCCGGATTTGAATTTGCTGAATCAATCAGTAAATCATTAAAAAATGAAGCCATTGCGGTTAAAATTAATGGGGAGTTAAAAGATTTAGATACATTAATTACCGAAGATTCAAAAGTTGAGGTTATTACATCAAAGTCGGAAGAAGGCTTAGATATAATCAGGCATGATGCGGCTCATCTTCTAGCACAAGCAGTCAAGGAGCTTTATCCGGAAACTCAGGTAACTATAGGCCCGACCATTGAGAATGGCTTTTATTATGATTTTGCGCGTGAGGAACCGTTTACTTTAGAAGACTTAGCGAAGATTGAAGCGCACATGAAAAAAATCTCTGCGCGTAATGATAAAGTTACTCGCCGGGTGATGAGCCGTGATGAGGCGATAGAATATTTTAAAAGTTTGGGGGAGATATATAAAGTTGAGATCATTAAATCTATTCCTGCTCAAGAAGAAATAAAAATTTATTCACAAGGTGGGTTTGCAGACTTATGCCGCGGCCCTCATTCACCTTCTACCGGTAAGGTTAAAGCTTTTAAGTTAATGAAACTTGCGGGTGCTTATTGGCGGGGTGATAGCAAAAACCCGATGCTGCAAAGAATATACGGAACCGCTTGGTCAAATGAGACGGATTTAAACGCATACTTAAAGCAAATAGAAGAAGCTGAGAAAAGGGATCATAGAAAACTAGGTAAAGAAATGAATCTTTTCCATTTTCAGGAAGAGGGACCGGGCGTAGTGTTTTGGCATCCTAAGGGGTGGAGTTTATTTCAAAAATTGGTGGAGTATATACGTCAAAAGCAAAATGATGCCGGTTTTATGGAAATTGCGACTCCGGAAATATTGGATCGTTCTTTATGGGAAGCTTCAGGGCATTGGGAAAAATTTCAAGATAATATGTTTATAGCTAAAGCATCGGATGATGAAAAAGTATTTGCGATAAAGCCGATGAATTGCCCGGGCGGAGTGCAGGTATTTAAACAGGGTATTGTAAGTTATAAGGAACTTCCTTTAAGATTATCAGAGTTTGGTAAGGTTCATAGGTATGAGCCTTCTGGGTCATTGCACGGTCTAATGAGAGTGAGGGGGTTCACTCAAGATGATGCGCATGTATTTTGTACTGAAGACCAGCTAACTGATGAATGCAAAAAAATGTGCAGCTTAATACTTGATATTTATAAAGATTTCGGATTTGACGAAGTAAGATTAAAGTTTTCCGATCGGCCGGAAAAAAGGATAGGTAGTGATGAGGTGTGGGATAAATCCGAGAAAGCTTTAAGAGAAGCGATTGAAGCAACCGGCTTACCTTATACTGTTAACCCGGGTGAAGGCGCATTTTACGGCCCTAAAATAGAGTTTGTTTTAAGGGATGCAATAGGTAGAGATTGGCAGCTGGGTACAATACAAGTAGACTTAAATCTACCCGTAAGACTAGGGGCATTTTATATCGGGGAAGACGGTAAAAAGCACCACCCTGTAATGATACACCGAGCAATGTTCGGCTCAATAGAAAGATTTTTAGGTATTATGCTTGAGCACTATGCCGGCAAGTTACCGCTATGGCTTGCACCGGTGCAGGTTGTAATTGCAACTATTACTAACCAAGTTGATCCGTATGCCGAGGAAGTTGCCTTAACTTTAAAGAGGCAGGGTATTCAGGTAGAACTTGACTTAAACAACGATAAAATTAATTATAAGGTGCGTAAGCATTCTCTGGCAAAGGTTCCGGTAATTCTTGCTTTAGGTAAGAATGAAATGGAAAAAAGAGAAGTTTCGGTAAGAAGATTAGGGTCTGACTTACAAGAAGTACTTGATTTAAATGATTTTATTAATAAATTAGTACAAGAAGTCAAAAATCACAAAATTAACTAATAAAAGGAGCTGATTATTTCTACTAATAAAGCAAGTGATATAAGGATCAATGAACAGATAAATTCATCCCAAATTAGGTTGATTGATCATGAAGGAAATATGATCGGTGTAGTTTTACCGAAGCAAGGATTAGAATTAGCAAGGAGAGTTGGGCTGGATTTAGTCGAAATTTCACCTAATGCTGAGCCGCCTGTCTGTAAAGTAATGGATTTCGGGAAATATAAATATGAAATCCAAAAAAAAGCCCAAGAAGCTAAGAAGAAACAGAAAGTGGTAGAAATTAAAGAAATTAAGATAAGGCCTAATATAGCGGAAGGTGACTACGGGGTAAAACTTAGAAACGCGCGTAAATTTATAGCCGAGGGAAATAAGGTAAGAGTTTCTTTGCAATTTAAGGGTAGAGAAATTACTCATAACGAGCTTGGTTTCGCGGTAATTCAAAAATTTAAAGCGGATATGTCTGACGTGGCTAAGGTAGAGCTTGAACCGAAATTAGAAGGTAAACAAATATTTTTAGTTATCATTCCTAATTAATTTATTGATACCTATTGATTATTAAGCTTGACATAAGTTCTAAAAAATTCTCAAATTAATTATACGGAGAATTTTTTAAGCTTATGTTTTTTAATTTAAGATATATAACCCTTATTGTATATGGGATAATTATTATTGTTTCTTTACTTCTTGGAGTATATTTCAAATATTATACTACCGAGTATTTCGTGCGCGACGTAAATCAAAAACAAGCACAGGAAACAGCCGATAATTATGTAAAATTGATCTGGAATAAATATTATCCGGTTATAGGGTTCTTGGCTGATAAGCCAATTGCGACTGCTGAAACTTTCCCGCAATACCTGGCTTTTGTTGAGGAAAGTAACAGGTTTTTTTCATCAAATAATATTACTAAAGTAGTTATATACGGTGCAAACGGTGCTTTATATCAATCAAATAATTTAGCTTTAAACGAGAAACAAAGTCTTTTCAGTTCTTATTTCTATCCAAATGAAGTTAGTAACTCTTTAGATAAAATAAAAATGATTAAAAGTATTTCAAGCGTTGTAATTCCTTCAGCTGAAATAGAAGACGGAAGAGGGGAGCAAATATCTTTAGTTAAAACTTTTCTTCCGATAGCACCGCAAAACCCGCTTGAAGAATTAAAAAACCTAGCGGCTAAAGCTGGCGCTACTTTAGAAATTAATTATAATGTCAGCGGTGAATTAAAAGTGATTGAAATCATCCAGTTCACAGCTATTTTCTTTATCATTTCCAGTTTCGGGGTTATCACGCTTGGTGTATTCCTTTCCGCACAACAAGCAGAGAAAATGATAGAAAAGCAACAAGAAGCAACAGCTGAGCTTTCAGTTGCACGTACTTCCGCCGAAACGCAAAGTAAAGAAAAATCTAAATTCTTAGCTAACGTGACTCACGAGCTTAGAACCCCGCTCAATGCAATTATTGGGTTTTCCGAAATTATCAGTAGTGAATCGATGGGGCCGATAAATAACGAGCAATACAAAGAGTTTATAAGGGATATTCATACCTCAGGACTTCACCTGCTTAGCTTAATTAATGATATTTTAGACTTTTCCAAAGCTGAGGAAAACAAGCTGGATGCCATATTTGAAGACGTTGATCTCACTAAAGTAATTAAAATTTCGCTTAAAATGCTTATGCCCCGTGCCGAGCAGGCGAAAGTTATATTAAAAGATGAATTACCCGAAGAGCATATTATAATCTCAGCGGATAATAAGCGCTTAAAGCAGGTAGTTTTAAACCTGTTATCAAATTCGGTTAAATTTACTCCCGAAGGCGGTAGTGTAACCATTAAGGCATGGAAGAATCTTGATCTTAATCTTATTATCATAGAAGTAATTGATACCGGGCTTGGTATGGAGCCGCAGGATATAGCGCGCGCACTTACTCCGTTCGGGCAGATAGATAACAAGTTGAGCAGAAAATACGACGGTACCGGGCTTGGATTGCCGCTAACTAAGAAGTTGGTGGAAATTATGAAAGGTAAATTCGAAATTAAAAGTGAGCCGGGTCTCGGAACTTCGATTACACTTACCTTCCCTATACCGGGCAGCCAAATTGAAGAAGACAAGACTACCCAGTTATAAAGCGAGCCTAAATACGATTATATGTTTTTTCAATATTAGTAATAAAATAAGCGCCCGGCAGGCTGGTAATAATATAAATAGCAAAAGCAACCAAAGCTATAGTTACTCCTATCTCTTCCAATTCAGGATTAACAACCCCGATTCCATATAGAAAGGTTAATTCTCTTAATCCTGCTCCTCCAATGGAAATTGGTAATATTGCAACAATTGAAGCAACTATAAATAATACGGTAAAATTAATGATTTGATTATAACTTAAGCCTTTATTTAAAGCTAATATGATAAGTAGCACCATTACTACTTGGAATAATTGCACAAAGAAAGAAAATATTGCCGCTCTTAATGCGGTGCCTATATTATCGCGCAATATATATTTTGCTCCCAATAAATAACATGGAGTAATCAGTATAATGCATAACCAGGTTAAAAGTTTAAGGTAGGGTATCTTATGTAGAAAATCACTAAATAACACTAGGATTAGTCCAAATAAAACTAATATGTAAAAGCCATTTACCCTTTCGTATAAAATTATTCTTAAGCTACTGAGCTTAGGAAATTTCTCTAGTTTTGACAGTAAATATACTTTATAACCGTCTCCGCCGATTCCTCCCGGAAGCAGAATATTATAAAAGGTACCTAAGTAATATAAAGAAACGGTAAATGTAACAGGTAAAGTCAGCCCGTATTGTTTAAAATAAAATTTACTTCTAAGGCTACTAAGAATCAGAGAAAGGTGCGAGGCAATAATTGCCCCGACCAACAAAGCAACATCCGCATTTTTTAAATATATAAAAAGCTTACTGATATCTAATTTATTAAATACCAAATAAAATGCAATTATACAAAAAGATACTTTTATTGCCCCTATAAAATATTTCTTAAAATCGGTGGAGAGGAGTATTTTTAACACCCTCTACCGCCTTGATTATTAATTCTGGTATTACCGATTGTTACTCCCGCTCTTTGCACATGTGAAGCGGAAGCCCCCTTTTCTACATGTGAAAAAGGGTTTTCCTTTCTAATGATAATACTTCCTATCCTAACCTGAGCATGTCTGGAGGTAGGTAAATTCTCTTGTGTAGTTTCGGCGTTGTTACCGGTTGGTGCATGGGGTGTAACCTGAGGTATTTGGAATCCTACTACTCTGGTAATAGTCTTAGGATCTATATATATGCGCTGTGGTTTAGGAGTGCTCACAACCTCACATGACTCGGAAGTCTCAAGTGAGCTTTCTTCACTGGTTGAACTTTCTGTTAAGCTTTCTTCGTCGGTTGAACTTTCCGCCTCTATTAGTATAGTTTTTTCTTGTTCCGGCTTACCATATTCCAACTGTTCTTTTAGGGCTTTCTTTTCCCCTATAATTCTAGCCATACTTATGGGGCTGGGATAATTTACTGCTATTCCTGGACTTTTACGCACACGAACATCTAATCCCGTGTTATCGGAAGATGCTTTTTCCTCTCTGCCGTCGGAGCCTGGTTCAGGCGTGTTTTTATCTAAATTATGCTCAAGCGTGCCATAAGCCTCGGCAGGATCGCCAAAAAGACTGGTTGGCTTAAAACTACTTGGATTAAAATGATCAATTTCATCATGTTGTTTTTTGTTTAACATATTCTCTTATCCTCCGTTTCGGGCTTTATTTTTGACCCTTGAAAGTATATCTTGTCAATAGAATTTTAAAATGTAAATTATTTTTTAATAAGCAAATTGTCTTTTAAATTTTTTTCTAAGGTAGTGTAGTTGAGAGAGAAGCCATGTATGCAGAGCTAGGTAATGTTTTTTTATATATTGCATTAATATTGTGTATTATTATTGCAGTTTCTCCCATGTATAAGTTAAGTTTAGCATATATAAAAATTGCTTGGTATCTGGTTTTTAGCGTTACTTTTCTTGCTTTTATAAGCTTAATAATTTGTTTTATTATCTCTGATTTTACCGTGCTTAATGTGGTTAATAACTCTCACACCGCAAAACCTTTAATTTATAAAATATCCGGTGCCTGGGGTAACCATGAGGGATCAATGTTAATGTGGATATGCGCACTTTCCTTCTTTAGTGTAATATTCGCTTATTTGCAAGCAACCGATTCATTACTTATTCGTTATACATTAGTTATTCAGGCAGCTTTGCTTACCTTTTTTATAAGTTTTGTTATATTTACATCAAATCCATTTCAAAGAATTTTCCCTGCTCCCTTAAACGGCTATGGGTTAAACCCGATATTGCAGGATATCGGGCTTGCTATGCATCCTCCAATGCTATATTTAGGATATGTCGGGTTCTCACTTATTTATAGCGGTGCAATTGCAGCACTCATTATCGGGGAGGTTAATAAGCAATTTGCAGTTATCTTCAAACCTTTAGTGCTTATGTCATGGGCATTTTTAACTTTAGGAATCGGGCTTGGCAGCTGGTGGGCTTATAGAGAGCTCGGATGGGGAGGATTTTGGTTTTGGGATCCGGTAGAAAATTCTTCACTTATGCCGTGGCTTACTTCTACTGCTTTGATTCATTCTTTAATTGCTTTAGAAAAATTTAATAAATTAAAACATTGGAATTTATTACTTAGTATATTGACGTTCACTTTAAGTATGGTCGGTACTTTTTTAGTCAGATCAAATATTATTACTTCCGTGCACTCATTTGCACAAGACCCGAAGCGCGGTCTTTTTATTTTAATATTTTTGGCGACTGCAACCGGTATAGCTTTAATACTATATTCAATAAGGGCAATCAAAATAGTTAATGCCGAAGAAACCGAAGATTACTTGTTTTCACGTAATACCTTTATTGTTTTTAATAATTTAATATTAACCACAGCTGCATTTATAGTGATTTTAGGTACGCTTTATCCTGCCCTGCTTGAAATTGCGGGTGAAGGAAAAATCTCAATAGGTGCGCCGTATTTTAATAGCTTGATCGGCTCTTTAGGTGTTATATCATTATTATTTATTATTATTGGAACCCAATTAAATTGGGGTAATTCTAAATTCCGAAAACTCTATGATGATAATAAAGTACCGTTTATTTTAAGTGGGGTTTTTACCGCCCTTATAAGCTACGAGTTTAAAATTAAATCTTTATTTACGCTAATAGGTATAACGGGGGGTATATGGTTAATAATTTCTGTTTTAAATTATACTTTAAAGAGAATTAAGCAATTAAACGGGAGTATACTAAGTATGGCATTAGGCCATATAGGGTTTGGGCTTTTAGTACTGGCTATCACCCTTAATTCAGCTCTGGAAACTGAGGCTGAAAAGCCACTTAGGGTAAAAGAATACTTAGACCTTGGAAGTTTTAGATTAACTCTGGAAAAGATTGATATACATAGGGGAAAAAACTATATAGCAAGAGTCGCTGAATTTAAAGCATTTAAACATAATAACTTTATAACGACTTTATTGCCGGAAACCAGATTTTTTCCGGTTGAACTCCAGCAAACTACGGAGTCTGCAATTTATAATACCCTATTTTATGATCTATATATAGCAACCGGAGAACTAAATGAAGAAGGGATACTCATGGTAAGAGCATATTATAAACCCATGATCAGCTGGGTTTGGTTTTCTTGCTTATTAATCTTCTTAAGCGGTATGGTGAGCTTATTTAGCAAAATGCTAAAGAAGCCTAAAGCTTTAAGAAAGACTAAATAATTTATATTTAGCTTCCCTTTTTATCATCGAATGATATTTTATTTATGAATTAAATATCATTTAGAGCTTATGTTACAAAGACGATTTTCAAAATTTGCATTATTAGTTCAGGATGCGGCGGAAAAAGGTATATTATTATTGCTTGCAACAATAATGGCATTAATAGTGGCGAACTCAAAATACTTCGGATGCTACCAGGATATACTGAATCAAACTTTTTCAATAGTATACGGAAAACATGCCTTTGAACTTTCAGTCCATGCATGGATTAATGATTTCCTAATGGCCATTTTCTTTTTTCTGGTCGGAATGGAAATAAAAAGAGAAATGATTGAAGGTAACTTAGCTTCAAAAGAGCAGAGAATATTACCGGTAATCTGTGCAATGTTCGGTGTGTTAATACCGGTGCTTATATATATAAGTTTTAATTACAATGATCCTGTTAAAGTTAAAGGATGGGCGGTTCCTGCTGCAACAGATATTGCTTTTGCTTTAGGCATGCTAAGCTTGTTCGGAAGAAATGTTCCCGTATCGCTTAAGGTATTTTTAACAGCGCTTGCAATAATAGATGATTTAATGGCAGTTGTAATTATCGCGCTCTTTTATTCAAATAATTTAGATCTCTCCTTCCTGCTTTATATAGGATTTATTTGCTGTTTAATTGTTTTCCTCGCTAAAGCCGGGTTAGTAAGTGTTCCGTTATATTTAGCACTCGGGATAGGTATGTGGTATTGTTTCTATAAATCAGGAATACATGCGACTATAGGAGGAGTCGTGCTAGGGTTTTTAATCCCGCTTTACAGAAATGGAAATAAAGAGGATTCTCCTTTAAAAGATCTCGAACAAGGGTTACATAAACTGGTCGCTTATGTTATATTGCCTCTCTTCGCTTTTACAAATAGTGGGTTAAACTTATCAGGCTTAAGCTTTGCTTCTATGAAGGACAGTATACCGCTTGGGATAATCCTAGGGTTGTTCTTCGGTAAACAAATAGGGGTATTTTTATCTGGGTTGTTGTTAATTAAGCTAAAAATCTGTAGAATGCCCGATAGAGCCGGTTATCTACAATTTTACGGTGTAGCTGTTTTATGCGGTATAGGGTTTACTATGAGCTTATTTGTAGGGATATTAGCTTTTGAGCATCACCCTAAGGATTTATCCTTAGTGCAGATGGGAGTTCTTACCGGCTCCTTACTTTGTTCTATTTATAGTGCAATCATACTTCAAATATCAAAACTAAGAAAATAATTAATTCTATGTTCAAAAATTACGAAATAAAAATTGCCCTACGTTATCTAAGAAGTAAACGTAAAGAAGGCTTCATATCAGTAATAAGCGCATTTAGTTTTGTAGGAATTGCGCTCGGGGTTGCAACTCTTATAATTGTGATGGCGGTGATGAATGGTTATGAGGTGGAGCTCATAAAACGGATACTGGGTATAAACGGCCATATATCAGTTTCTTCGCCTTATGGAAAGATAGAAAAGTATCAAGAGCTCCTAAGTGATATAGAAAAAATACCGGGAGTTAAATTTGTAGCTCCTCAGGTAATCGGCCAAGCTATGGCAACCAACAAAGAAAATGCCTCCGGAGTTTTGGTAAGAGGGATGGATGGTGCTGACCTTAAAAGAAAACCTATTATGGATTCAGCGATAAAGGCAGGGAGCTTAAGCGATTATATAGAAGGAAAAGGGATTATTATAGGAACAACTTTAGCTCAAAACCTGAGGGTAGGAGTAGGAAGCGAAGTTAAGCTTATTGCGCCGAGTAGTGATGCAATAGTAATCGGAGCCATACCCAGGATGAAAACATTTAAAGTTATAGGCATATTTGATGTCGGCATGTATGAATACAACTCTTCAACGATCTTTATGCCCCTAAATTTTGCGAAAAAGTTCTTTCAGTATTATGATTCAGTTAGCGATATAGAAATAATTGTTGATAAGCTACCCCAAGTAGAAAGAATAAAAAGCGAAATTGCTACAATTCAAAGTGGATCATTAAACATTATTGATTGGTCAATTACCCACCAAAACTGGATTAATGCTTTAAAAGTTGAGCGTAATGTTATGTTTTTGATTTTGACATTAATAATCATAGTTGCTGCGTTTAATATAATATCAAGTTTAATTATGCTGGTTAAGGAGAAAACCAGAAGTATAGCAATACTTAGAACCGTGGGGATGTCAAAAGGCTCGATTATAAAGATTTTTATCTTAAGCGGTTCAGTCATCGGTTTCGTAGGTACTTTTTCGGGAGCGGTTATAGGGGTGGCGTTTAGTTTGAATATAGAAAAAATCAGAATGTTTCTGGAATCTATGACAGGCTTGACTTTATTTGATCCTGTAATATATTACCTTACCCAGTTACCTGTGGATTTAGAAGCGCATAATGTTATTTCAGTGCTTTTAATATCCTTAGGGTTATCTTTTTTAGCAACCATTTATCCGGCATGGAAGGCATCTAAACTAATGCCTGCAGAAGCATTGAGGTATGAATAAAATATGGCAAAATCTGAATTTATAAAAATTATCCAAGAAAGAGGATATTTTAACCAATGTACCGATCTCGAAGGGTTGGATGAGTTAATGAGCCAAAGCGGTATAACTGCTTATATAGGGTTTGACTGTACTGCACGCTCGCTTCATATCGGTAGCCTTGTTCAAATTATGCTATTTAGAATTTTACAGCAATGCGGGCACAGACCTGTTGTGCTAATGGGCGGAGGAACAACCAAAATCGGTGATCCGTCAGGCAAAGATGAAGCCAGGAAAATGCTTACACAAGAAGATATTGAAGAAAACAAGCACTCTATAGCACAAGTATTCAGCAAATTTATCAATTTCGGTGACGGCAGCAATGATGCAATTATGGTTGATAATGCAGAGTGGCTGGAAAGCATTAATTATATCGAATTTTTAAGAGATTACGGCAGGCATTTCTCAGTAAACAGAATGCTGACATTTGATAGTGTAAAATTAAGACTGGAGCGTGAGCAGCCGTTAAGCTTTTTAGAATTTAACTATATGATTTTACAGGCTTATGATTTCGTGGAACTCAATAAACGTTACGGATGTAGGCTTCAACTCGGCGGCTCCGATCAATGGGGAAATATTATAAATGGAGTTGATTTAGGTAGAAGGTTGAAATGCCCTGAGTTATTCGGCATTACCAGTAATCTTATTACCACAAGTTCAGGAGCTAAGATGGGTAAAACCGCTAAGGGGGCGATGTGGCTTAATCCTGATATGCTTTCTCCTTATGATTATTGGCAGTTTTGGCGAAACACCGAAGATGCCGATGTGGAGAAATTTTTAAAAATGTTTACCGAGCTTCCGCTCTCTGAGATCAAAAAGCTTGCCGCGCTTCAGGATAAAGAAATTAATGAAGCTAAAATTATTCTTGCTAATGAAGCGACTAAACTTTGTCATGGTGAAGCAGCTGCACTAAGTGCTTATGAAACGGCAAAGAAAACTTTTGAGCAGGGTGCGGTCGGAGAAAATTTACCGGTCTGTTATGTGGATTTAGCTGAATTTAACGGCGGGATTCAAGCGTTTAGGTTATTTAACCTTTCGGGGTTAGCTGCAACGGGTGCGGAAGCTAAGCGATTAATTCAAGGAAGCGGGGCGCGCATCAACAATGAACTGATAAACGATGAGCACCGGTTAATAACCGATAAGTTTCTGGTAAACGGAGAAATGAAACTCTCGGCAGGAAAGAAGAAGCATGCAATCATAAAGGTTAAGTAATAAAAATTCAGCTTCAAGTTAAATGAAACAAATTGTGTGTAATTTAGGTTGTTTGCTATTAAATCAGCTAAGCTTAAAAATTAGCTTGATATTTAGCGACAAAGAATTTAAATTCCTTAGAGCACAAAGGAGAGATGGCCGAGAGGCTTAAGGCGGCGGTTTGCTAAACCGTTGTACGGTTGTAAAGCCGTACCGGGGGTTCGAATCCCCCTCTCTCCGCCATTTTTAAAATTAATAAATTTTCTTATTAGTATTAATATGGATTACGCTACATTTTATATTGCAGATTCATAATTGATAGGAAGTAAAATCTTAAATAAATTTTCAAATTTTATAATATCATATAACTCTAAAAGTGAAAGTGACAAGGCCATCGGTAGGGTAAAGCAAATATAGACTGCAATTTTATGCCGTCTTCCGAAATTGAATCTCACCTTGAAGGATTGAGCGGGTTTATATCAGAAAATCATTCAAAGGAAATCGATTTATATTACCCCCTTTCTAGAGTATATAACGTTAGACTGGTAATCGGATGTGTTATAAATCCCGGCTTTGATAAAGAAGGTGAAGTGTTAGAGTTTATAAAAAGTTTTAGTAACGAATTAAAATGTATGACTTTTTATAATAATGCTTTATGGGATTATGATTGGCAATGTTTAGCCGCCATAAGATAAAATTAAGCATGTCATGATTTTTAGGGCTATAAAGCCTCAACCGTCAAAATTTGGTTTTATTTAGCAAAAAATTTAGCCTTAATAATCCATGAATTTCCACGGCGAATCATTAATCAAACAATATTTGCTTGCATCATGTGCTAAGTTATACTCCTTAATTCTTTCTTCAACAACTGTATCCCAATATTCACGTATCGGCTCTAATATCTTCTGAATTAATTTATTGCCATGGTAGCAGCCTTCCGCTATTGTTTGCGGATATCTTACTATAAATTCTACATCTTCCTCAGTTTTATTATATGCAAAGTAAATATTTAAGAAAGTTGATGTAACTTTATCTATGCATTTATCCGTAGGTTTAGGTGAATAGCTTTGAATAAGTGGAAATTGTGCCGGAAAATTTGAAAGATGTTTAGTTTGATTGTTAATACTGGTTCCTCCGCGTGCCCCTGTTTTTATAAGAGATTCCGCAGTTTCAGTTCGGTTATAAAGCTCCGCCAGCATAAGTGGAGTATAGCCGCTTAAGTCTGGTTTATTCCAGTTGATACCTTCACCATGCTTTGCAAAAAATTCTATAACTTTTGTGTCTCCTTCCGCTGCGGCTTTATAAATACTTAACCCTGAGAGGAACTGGCCGCGTTCATAAGTTGATAGGGAATAATAGTCCTGTTTTAGCTCTACAATATTTTGCGGTTCGTTAACTCTGAAATAATATGAAATAATGTTATCCAATACTTTTTCTATAGCAGCATGGTATAAAAATTCTTCAGTTGTATTACAGTAAGGGCGAACTTTATTATCAAATATCTGATTCATCAGCTTATGTGAAAGTTCATGAATAAAGGGGCCTTTCGGGAATAACCCGGGTTCAATAAGTTTAACGACAATTTTATTGTATTGACTTGTATAGTAACCGCGTCTGATAACCTCAGGTCTTAAAGGGTTATTCCTAATTGTATTTACCAAAAGTATAATACTATTTCTATCCAATGCGGTTGTATATAAAATATTATAAAGAGTTTTATCTTCAGCTAAATTTAAAATATTATTATATATTTCGGTATCTTTGGAAAATTCCGAATATGTAAAGGATAATAGGTTGCTAAACGGAGTTTTAAATTTATCATCCTGGCATATATTATATATCGGGAAATTATCCATTAAATCAATATGATCAATATACTCAATTTCATGCAAAGCTTCAGGGGTGGCGCCTGCATGGATAAGTGCTTTTACGATTTCCTTGTGATCATAGTAAATTGCAACCTTAAGAGGGGTGTTTCCTGCATAGTTGGTTTCATTCCAGTCGACATCTTTAGCGTGTTGTGCAATGAACTCTATAAGCTCAATATTATTTTCTCTTACGGCATAATGTACCATTCCTTGGTTGCTGATGTTTGCGCCTACTCGGATAAGTGTTTTTACGATTTCGGGGTTATTATATAATGTTGCCAGTCTAAGGGGAGTAAACCCTGAAACATCGGGTTCATTCCAGTCAACATCTTTAGCGTGTTGTGCAATGAACTCTATAAGCTCAATATTATTTTCTCCTACGGCATCATCTAATATTCCTTGGTTGCTGATATTTGCACCTGCATGGATAAGTGCTTTTAAGGTGTCGGATTGGCCATAGCGCCTAGCGATCTTAATAGGAGTATTGCCGTAATTATCGGGTTTATTCCAGTTAACATCTTTAGCGTGTTGTGTAATAAACTCTATCAATTCTATATTTTGCAGCTGAACGGCATAGTGTAAAATCTCCGAGTTTTTAAGGTTTATCTCTTTTTGTAATAAAAGTATTTGGTAATCAATAGGTAAGGAAAAAATAAAGTTTTGCAAACAGGGTATTCGTATTAAATAATGGCAAAATTATAATACAGAAATCCAGGGTATGCATTAAAAAAGTAGTTTTTTCATTATTAAAAAAATTATCTAAAGTTATATTTGATAATATTACTGTTTTCTAACTGATTTTGTGAAAAATCGAGTAAATACATAAGTATAGAGTTAATTTAAATATAATAGCATAATTTAATTAAGTCGACTAAAAATATTATTGCATTAATAAATCAATTTGTTTAATTAATATTTCAGCAATAATAAGTTATTTCTAAGGTTTTCAATAATATTAAATGAATAATGTAAAAATATATCCTATCATACTTTGTGGCGGTATTGGTGCCAGGTTATGGCCTCTTTCAAGGAAATCCTACCCTAAACAATTTTTAAATTTATTTAATGAAAGAAGCCTTTTACAAGAAACAGTACTTAGAGTTTGTAATTCAAATTTTTTCACTTCATGTGTTTTTTTAGGCAATATTAATTATAGGTTTTTAATTAAAAATGAAATAGAGCGGATTAATATAAAAGATTACAAGCTAATCTTAGAGCCATATAGTAAAAATACCGCACCGGCTGTTACATTAGCTGCTTTGCAATTAATGGAATCCGATTCTTAAGCGGTAATGCTTATTATGCCGTCCGATCATTATATCGGTGATAATTCGGCATATTTGCAAGCTATCGAAAAAGCATATTGCCATGCTTTAAACGGGAAAATTATTACGTTCGGTATTGTCCCGAATTACGTGCATACAGGTTACGGCTATATACGCGAAGGGAAGCAGATTGCAGCAGATGATAATATATTTTCCGTTAAAGAATTTGTAGAGAAACCGGACGAAGAAAAAGCTAGAGAATATATTGCCTCAAATAAATACAGCTGGAATAGCGGTATGTTTATGGTAAAAGCTAAAACTTATTTGAAGGAATTAAGTAAATACAGGCTTGATATCTATAATGCATGCATTAATACACTTCGGTATTCTAAACTGATAGGTAATGAAGTAATTTTAGATGCAGAAAGCTTTGTTGATTGTCCTGCTGAGTCCATTGATTACGCAGTTATGGAAAACACTAAGTTAGGGTGTGTGGTAAAAGCGGATATGAATTGGAATGATATAGGTTCGTGGGAGAATGTATGGGATATTAGCTCTAAGGATGAGAGCGGCAATGTTTGTGAAGGTGAGGTAAATATAAAAGAATGCCGGGATTCTTATTTCTTTACACAAGATAAAAAGTTAATAACCGCCTTGGGGCTAAAAGATATAATTATTATACAAACGGGTAATGCAACTTTGGTTTTACCGAAATCCCGCACACAAGAAGTAAAAAAGCTCGTAAGCCAAATAGAGGCAGATAATCGGGAAATAGTTACACATGATACTAAAGTTGCCAAGCCTTGGGGTAGTTATGAAGTATATGCTGATAAACCTAATTTTAAGATAAAGAAAATAATTATAACTCCGGGTAATAAAATATCATTACAAAGCCATGACCACAGAGCTGAACACTGGATAGTGATAAAAGGCATAGCTAC
The DNA here is from genome assembly GCF_000815465.1 of Candidatus Jidaibacter acanthamoeba. Classification (NCBI taxonomy): domain Bacteria; kingdom Pseudomonadati; phylum Pseudomonadota; class Alphaproteobacteria; order Rickettsiales; family Candidatus Midichloriaceae; genus Candidatus Jidaibacter; species Candidatus Jidaibacter acanthamoebae. The sequence continues at coordinate 17,707 of NZ_JSWE01000176.1, forward strand.
GGTTACCAGAGGTAAGGAAAAATTCGACTTAAAAGAAAATGAATCCACTTTTATACGTCCTAAAGAAGTGCATAGGCTGGAAAATAAACAAGATATGGATTTACATATTATTGAAGTACAAACAGGCAGCTATTTCGGAGAGGATGATATTGTAAGGTATGATAGTGAAATAAAAATATGTTAACCATTACATAGATTATTATACAAAAAGTTAACTATTATTTAAAACTTCTTTATAAATTTATCAATTAATAAAAAAGTACCTTGCTTATGAGCTTAATTTACACTATAATTCCATTTTAAATAACGAATTATAGTAAAAAGATGGTTTCTTGCTCAAATTTTAATAATAACCAATGTAAGTTTGATTTTTATAGAATTTTAGATGTTGATAAAAATTCAAACGAAAAGGAGATTAAAAAGGCATTTAAGAAGCTTGCAGTGAAATATCATCCTGATAAAGGTGGGGATAAAGCAAAGTTTATAGAAATAAACAATGCTAAGGATGTTCTTACAGATCCTACTCTTAAGTACTGTTATGATACTACGTGTTTTACTGGTTTTGGCAGCAAGCACTCTTATTCATCTTATAAGGGCTCAAGCTATAGTGGATCTTCCAGTAGTAATAAAAATAGTGGTAATAAGAACTCTGACTATGGTAGCTATAGCAAATCCTCCTCATCAGGCAACAAGGGAAGTAGTGATAATAAGAGCTCTGATTATAGTAGCTACAGCAAATCCTCTTCAGGGGGTAATAAGCAAGGAGATTATAAATGGGAATATAAAGCTAGCTGTAGCAGTTGGTATGAAAAAAAATTAATGTGCTCTGGTTTCGATGACGTTCATGTTAGCAGTATTTTTAACTCATTATCAAACAAGTTCTCTACCATACTAGGAAAGCTTTATGCTTTAGCCACTATTCACCATACCAATTATTTTACAATCAAAGATTCTCATTGCAATGTAGTGGCGGAAATAAGCGGTAATCCAGGCAAATTTAGTAAAGCATATCTTGATAATTTTGAAAATTTATTTATACATCATGAGGGATGTAGAAAGAGTAGTTCTAATAATTATATACTTGAATCTTCAAAAGCTTTGTTAGCTTCTAGTATAGCATCAATGAAAAATAAATACGATATTTACAGTGAGTACAAGCACCATATTCATGCATTTAATAGTGCAGGAGAGAAGGTCGCGGAAATTAAAGGCGATCCGATGCAGTTTCATACCGAATATTTAAAAAACTTTGATATGCTTTATTTTGCTCACGAAATAATACTCTAGTTTAATTGCCTTATCTATAGCTAATAATTTAGCGTACATAATTGCCATTTATAAATGAATGGTATATTATTAGCAGCATTTAATAAATTATTTTGAAATGAGAGAAGATCTACCCTTATGGGAGTAAGATTTATTTATAATCGGATTAAAGAAATTGTGTGCTGCTTTTTACGCCCCGGGTATCTTATTAAAAAGATTGAGGTGGGTGCAAGGTTTAATCTGCTGGTGGCTCTGTGCTTCCTAACTTTTTGCTCTTTATTAATTTGCATGATACCCGGTATTTTTATTTTTATGATAAAAATATTTCTCACAAAGCTTATTAAAAGAGAGGTTAATAATAGGCGGGTTAAAAGAATTAAGTATTATCTGTTACATCCTGTGTTAATTATCCAAAAAGTTGAGATGCTATTTAAAGCATGGTTAAATTTCCTGATTTTATTCTCTATATTCCCATGTGTAGTATTTATATTCTTACAAAAAAGCTATACTTTTAAACAAAAAATATTAATTGTACCTACTATTACTTTCAGGTTAATTAGGATAGCTCGTCTGAATAGGATTAAGTATTACTTACCCGAATGGTATACTCCTCCCCTATCTTTAGAAGATTCTATACCATGGAGATTGTCAAGATTTTATTCTTATCAGATATTTGAATGCTTGGACATTAAATATAATATGATGTTTAATGTAGGGTCATTACTAAAAAGTGCCGGATATTTTAAAATTTCTTTCAGAATTTTCATATATTTAACAACGCTTAAAAAATATAAAGCCTACGGTTATTTTGGAATTGCTGACTTACTACACTTAAAGTATTTATGGAATATACAGTATAGCTGTCTTACCAAAAATTTTATTACTAATGATTTAAATCCAAATATAAAAAAGGTATTGGAAAGCGACCATGTAGTACACCCTTACAAAGAGGTTTCTAAAAGCTTTATAGAGTCATGTTATCTGAAAGCTATAAACTTAAAACCGAGTGAATTTATGTTCAGATGGAGTTTATCAAACTTTTATAATGATATCGGAAGATATAAAGATTCTATAGAGCAATTATCTAAGATAGAATGTAGAGCGAATAATCTTATAGATACTTTAGTAAAGAAGCAGATACAAAACATTTCTGAGCTTAATGAAGAAGGAGATAATTATAAGTTAAGTTCTAGAAAGTTGCATAAATGTAAAATTCTCGATTTACAGGACTATAAAATAAAATTTAATAACAAATTAAAAATAATTGATTGCATTAGACATGTTAACCATAAATATTACGAGATTTTTAATGGGAGAAAGAGTTTAAAAAGTGTAATATTAGCTGAGGAAGAAAAATTCTTTTTAGAGGTTGAAAATGCTGAATTTATAGGAACAACTTTAATTGCAATAGGGAGGAAGTATATACTTAGTGAGACTCATCATGTAGGAATGATTAATATGTTATTATTTTCCGCGCATTTAAACCTTAAAGCTTTAAATTTCGATAAGAAATTTGCTATAGTTGAGCTACCTAATAGAATTAATACTCAAAAAATTAAAAATATAGTTTTATATATTCCTACTCACTATAATAACTATTACCATTTTATATATGAATTCATAGCATCTCTGCTTTACTTCCTTACCGCTACCACCTTACCTAAAAAAGTGAAAATATTAGTACCACCTTTATTAGGATGGCAGAAACAGTTATTAAGCTACTGGGGAGTAGGGGATCTAAATTTTTTAGAATTATCGAGAAAAGAAAATATTATTTTTAATAAGCTTATAATTTTAAGTAATGTTTCAAGGTCTTTATTACCGTCAAGTATAGCTACTGCCAACTTGGCTAATATTCAAAGAAAATACACTAGCAGCCTTATAGTTTCAGCCTATAGAAAAAGATATTTTCTTATTAGAAAAGGGTATGATAGGAAAATGGATAACTGGAGTAATGTTATAAAAGTTTTAAAAAAGTTTGATTTTATACTTATAAAACCTGAAGATTTTTCCCCCGTAGAATTAACTGAAATATTTTCAAATGCTGAAGTTATCGCTTCCCAAGGAGGAGCAGCCCTTTCTAATATAATTTTTGCACCTAGTAATATAAAAGTTATTATATTAGCCTCATATGATCATTATCAGCCTACTTATAATATTTTAGCTAGTTCTTTAAAACAGAAATCGTATGTCGTTTATACTGAAGGAGTTTCTCTTCCGTGTAGATATTATCTGTGGAGCCCGTCTGAGCTATTAATTAATAAAAGATCATTTGAAAAGGCTATTAAAGATATTTTATCTGATTAAAGTAGCGTATAAGCTTTAATTATTTGTATTGACTTTGATAGTCTCATTGTTAAATTAGGTTTCTTTCAAAGTATCGGTTTAGTATAGTTTAGTTTATGAGTAAAAGTATTGAAGATATTGCAAACATGGAGCTTAATTATGAAGCTTTCAAGGAGTTAGCAAAAAAACAAGATTTAAGTGTTTATGAAAAGATTGGTTTTCCGGATGCTTACAGGCAAGGTTTTGAAAATATTATATTTGAAGATATTAGAAATAAGGCTGATCTACTAAACAGCACTCAAAAAGTAGTTTTGGATATCGGCTCAGGATGCAGTGAATTATCACAAATGATGAAAGATATTTGCAAACAGAATCAGCACGAATTAATAATGAGTGATTCGGAGGAAATGCTCTCATTTCATAAAGATGAGAATTTTATTACCAAAGTACCTGGGCTATTCCCTAAAACCATAGGAGATATAAAAGGATTATTTTCTCAAGTGGATATTATTATTTGTTATAGTGTTTTTCATTATATTTTTCTTGATACGAATGTATGGGAGTTTATTGATAAATCACTATCTTTATTATCGTCAGGAGGCCAGTTTTTAATTGGAGATATACCTAATATCTCTAAAAGGAAGCGTTTTTTCTCAAGTGAGCAGGGTATAAAATTCCACCAAGATTTTATACAAGATAATAACAGCATACCTGATGTAAAATATAATTTAATTGAAGCAGGAAAAATTGATGATTCAATCATCTATGCTATTATGCAAAGAGCAAACTTAGCCGGGTTTGACGCTTATTTATTACCACAAAATGTGCAGTTACCTATGGCTAACAGAAGGGATGATATATTGATAAGGAAGCCTTAATGCATAAACATAAGAAATTAATAATAGTTGGTGATAGTGATTTTGCTCAAATTGCTTTTGAGTATTTTACTCATGATTCCAGCTACAAGGTTGATGCCTTCGTTGTAGAAAGAGATTATCGGACTAGAGACATGTTATTCGGATTGCCAGTAGTTGATCTAGAGAATATAGCTGATAATTACAATCCTTCAAAATATGAGGTATTCATAGCAGTAACTTATACACAGCTTAATAGAGTGAGAACCAGATTATATCATAAAGTGAAAAGCTTAGGATATAAAATTGCCAGTTATGTAAGCTCAAAAGCATTTATATGGCAGAATGTAAAATACGGAGAAAATATATTTATATTTGAGAATAATGTTATACAACCATTTGCAGAGCTGGGAAATAACATAATATTATGGAGCGGAAACCATATAGGGCACCATTCGGTAATTAACGACAATTGCTTTATATCATCTCATGTTGTACTTTCCGGGCATTGTACAGTAAAAGAAAATTGCTTTCTAGGAGTAAATTCTACTGTTGCTAATAATGTCACTATAGCTTCGGATAATTGGATTAGCCCAAATAGCCTTATTACCAAAGATACGGAAGAAAATAAAATATATTCATCCAATAATAGTATACCCTCTGCAGTTCCGGCAAAGAAATTTTTTAAAGTGAAAGAGCAATGAAATGGATAAAGAAAAGCTTGATTTATGTGCCGGATGGAAGTAGTGGCTGGGCAAAAACAACAGCAACATTACCTACTCCTTACCTTAGAAAGGATGGAAGTTTAAGAGTATTCCTGGGCTTCCTTGATGATTTTAATATTGGAAGAATCGGATATGTAGATATAGACCCGGAAAATCCGAAAGTAATATATAAAGTTTCTTCTCAACCTGTGCTTAATATCGGAGAAGAAGGTGCATTTGATGATAATGGTGTAGTGCCGTTGTCAATTATTGAATATGAAAATAAGTTATTTTTATATTACGTTGGTTTTCAAAAAGGAGTAAAGGTTCCATACTATATGTTTTGCGGGTTAGCAATTAGTGAGGATGACGGTGATACTTTCTATCGCCATTCTAAAGCACCTATCTTGGACCGTACAAATAATGAGCTTTTTGCAAGATGTGGGGTTTCGGTAATAAGAGATGCAAATATATGGGAAATGTGGTATGTAGGGAGCATAAAGGAAGGTTGGGTATATAAGGATGATAAAAGGCTGCCTCTATATCAAATTAAATATCTTGAATCACAGGATGGTATAAATTGGGGTTTTGTTGAAGGTAAAAATTGTCTTAATTTTAAAAATAATGATGAGCATGGGTTCGGTAGACCATTTGTAATCAAAGAAGGTAATGTTTACAAGATGTTCTATTCTATTAGAACTTTATCAAAAGGGTATAGAATTGGTTATGGAGAATCCTTAGATGGTGTATCGTGGAAACGTTTGGATGAGCAAATAGGAATAGATGTCTCGAAAGAAGGGTGGGATTCTGAAATGATTTGTTACAGTGCTATATTTAAATATAATAACAAAACCTATATTTTTTATAATGGAAATCGCCTTGGTAGAACAGGCTTTGGGTATGCAATTTTAGAAGAAAATACGTAGATTATGGAAAGAACAATTATAACAATGTTAGGAGTATTTGCTACTGTTAAAGGCTAGCATAAGTGTGTATACAAAAGCTTTAAAAACTTAGTATTTGGGCTCATAAATACTAACTATATGGTATATAAAAATATTTTTGAATGAGTGAAAATGAGAATCGAGCGTTTTAATCCAGTAATCCATACTGATATATGGAATAGCTTCCTGGCAAAGGCTAAAAATTCATTATTTATGTTTAATCGGTCTTTTATGGAGTATCATTCGGATAGATTCCACGACCACTCTTTATTATTTTTTGAGGAAGGTAGGCTAATTGCTTTATTACCGGCTAATGAAAAGGAAAGAGTTCTATTTTCTCATTCAGGTCTTACTTTTGGAGGGATTATTACTGACCAAGCCATGAAAGCACCTAAAATGCTAGCTATCTTTGACACATTAAAAGATTACTTAAAGACACAGAATTTTAAGAAACTTATGTATAAAGCTATTCCTTATATTTATCATACAATTCCGGCTCAAGAAGATTTATATGCATTATTTTATAATAATGCAAAATGCTATCGGTATGATCTTACCACTACAATTGACCTTACTCAACCAATAAGCTTTTCCGAAAGAAGAAGGAGAGGAATAAAAAAAGCTCAAAAATCAGGCATTATAGTAGAAGAAAGCTCGGATTTGAAAAGTTACTTCTTAATACTTTCTTCATTACTTCAAGAAAAATATAATAAAGCTCCTGTGCATAACTTAAATGAAATTGAATTATTAGCTTCTAGGTTTCCTGAGAATATAAAACTTTATGCTGCTTTTAAAGAAGAAATAATGATTGCCGGCGTATTAATTTTCGAATATCAACAAACTGTTCATACTCAATATATTGGTAGTAGTCATGAAGGTAAGCAATTGCATGCTCTGGATTTAGTATTTTATGACTTAATTACTAAATACTATATCCATAAAAAATATTTTGATTTCGGTATTTCTACTGAAGAAGAAGGAATGTATTTAAATCATGGGCTTATCACTCAAAAAGAAGAGTTCGGCGGAAGAGCTGTTGTGCACCAATTTTTTGGATTAGATATAAATGTTTAAAATAATAGAGTGCTATAATTAGTAATTAAGGAATATATATGAATGTAACTTCTACTCAAACCAGTTCCTATCCTAAAGTTTCTGTTTTTGTGCCGACCTATAATCATGAGTGGTTTATTGCTGATTGCTTAGATTCCATACTTGCTCAAAATTATCCTAATTTAGAAATAGTATGTGGAGATGATGCTTCTAATGATAGAACTCCGGAAATTTTAAAAAATTATAAAGAGCTATACCCCCAAGTTATTAAAGTTATTTTAAACAAAACCAACTTAGGTGTAACTAAAAACTGTAACAATTTGCTTGCGCAATGTGAAGGGAAATATATAGCGCTTTTTGCCGGGGATGATTTAATGCTACCGGGTAAGCTTAAAAAGCAAGTAGAGCTACTTGAGCACATGCCAAGTTGTGTTCTATGCTACCACAATTTGGATGTCTTTGATTCTCTTACTAACAAAACATTATATTATTATAACAATTTTAAAGTAAAACCTTATGAAGGCAGTGCTGATTTACTTTTAAAACACCAAGTTTTTACTGGGCCTCCTTCCATTATGATTAGAAGTTCTGCTATTCCTCAAGGTGGTTATAATGAGGAAATTTCAACTGTTTCTGATTGGCTGTTTTTTATTGAAGTGGCAAACAAAGGAGAGATAAGATATATTAATGAGACTCTTGCACGGTATCGTCGTCACAAGGGTAGCATCACTTATTCCAATAAATATTATAAGGAAGTTCATGATTCTTTTAATATAATTAGACGAAAATATCCAAAGCTTGCTAAATATATTTATATCTCTGAGGGGGCAATCTATTTCCAGCAAGCAGGGGATCGTCTTAAAGAAGGGGATATGGAAGGATTTTATGAGTTTGTATATAAAGCTTTTAAAAATAGGTATAGGCTAACTATATCTATACCTCTGGTTTTGTTGAAGTTTTTAAGAAAATTAGGGTGCCTATTTATTATAGATAAAATTGTTAAGAAGGTTTTTTCATTGAGAAATAGCTTAAGAGATTCTAAAGGTTAATTGAGTTTTAGGTTAATGTGCTTAGGAAACTTCCTTCAGCATGTTTAAACTTTTCTATAACCATTATAGCTATTCATGTTATTAATAAATTATTGTCTTTAATCCTCTTAGTTGCTAACGAATAATCATAAGGAGTATCAATCTCATAAACCTCTAATTCGAAAGACCTAATAGGTAAATTATCTTCAAAAATCTTATAAATATAATCTCGGTGGGTATTATTAATTATTAAATTATAATATTAAATTATAAAAATATGCTATTCCACACCACTCATATTCATACTTTTCAGAGGTTGAAAACTTTATAATACGGTTATCTTCGACCTTAGCAAATACTGCTTCCTCGGTTTTTGCTTTTGTTACTCCAACAATAGTTTCTTTGCTATTTTGGCATTCTCTAACAAATTTAGAAAAGTCATCTTTCTGGAATATATAGTAAATAATGTTGTATTATGGTACGAGATAAGGTAAATAAAAAAGAAAAACGATGTCAACAAGTCTATATAGTTTAGATCTA
>NZ_JSWE01000177.1 GCF_000815465.1 Candidatus Jidaibacter acanthamoeba
GTTTAGTATCGGTAGTATTAAGCCTAAATTTAATTATATCCCTAGGAGTATATCTGAGATATTTTAAAAGAGGGTCAGCTTTATTTTTAAGTAAAATATCCAGAATCGCAGGGAAAGAAACTGTAAAAGGCAATTTATTTTTAGTTGGAAAATAATCATTTGGAATTGTAGTAGATGTATTACAATAGACTAATATATGAAGAGCTGTTCTACCTGTATTATCAAT
>NZ_JSWE01000178.1 GCF_000815465.1 Candidatus Jidaibacter acanthamoeba
GATACATTACCACTCATCTTCTGCGCTATGTGCACATCATACTTATCTGCTATTCTCTTTAAAAAACTATGCCTAAGCATATGGGGAGTAAGGTTGAATTTCTCTTCTTCTTCAAGATATGCATTAGCTAACTTTGATATCCTTCTGCATATTCTTATTATCTCAAACCTTGTAATTCTGTTACCGTACTTAGTTACAAGTAATGGTGATTCTAAAGATAACTCAGTACGAGTAGATAAATACTTATCAAGATGATCTCTTGCTTCATTGGGCAAAGGTACTTTAGTCGATATCTTCTTACTCTTTGACCTTTTTACCTCATGGAAACCTCTGTGGTGGTACTGACCATAGTTAAGTGTAGCCAACTCTGATTCTCTAAGTCCGGTTGTAAGTAATATGTAAAATACGGTTACTTCAAGTAGAGGATTCTGATTCTTTTGCTTGCAAGTAGCTATCCTATGTTCACATGCGGATTTAAGTCTAAGTATCTGCTTATCACTTAACCCATTCCACCTGGGTTCTTCTATTTCAATAATTCTAACTCCTTGAAAGGGATAACCAGTAACAAACGGTTTCTCTTTATGCACCCACCTAGCAAAGTGTTTTAGCGTAGCCATAATCCTGCTTACTGAAGTTGCTTTATATGGTT
>NZ_JSWE01000179.1 GCF_000815465.1 Candidatus Jidaibacter acanthamoeba
ATATACCATCTAAACCTAGCAATATTAATTAATAAGAAGAAAGGTAATAATATAAATGAGTTAGTGATTAAATTATATAATAGTTTAGCTACTGCATATATAAAGCTAGGAGAATTCCAAAAAGCTAAAGAAGCTTTAGATGAAGCATTAATGGTTTCAAATATAGTTTATAGAGGAGAAGATAGCCCCTCAAAAGCGTTAGTAATAAATGGCTTTGGTTTATATTACTCAAGTATAAATGATGACCAAGATGATAAGATTAAAGCAAATGAATATTATAAAAGAGCTTATGAAATTAATAAAAAACTTAATAATTACCAAGGTATAATAGAAGTAACAAATAATCTAATTATTAATTACATAAAACTCGCTAAAATTAGTCAAAATGATAGAGAAGTTGCCATTAATTATTATAAAGAAGGATTAGTATATTGTTTTAACCTTAATAAATTGCTTTCAGAGCAAGGCCAAAATAATAACCTTATAAATATTAAATTTTCAAATCTTGTAAGGATGGCTCAATGTTTAATAGAACTTAAAAATTATAAGCTATGTAAACAATACTTAGATGAAGCAGACCAATTAAAGAAATATATAAAGGATGCTACTGAGCTTTACGGATTTTATAATACCCAAGGAGCATTATATTTTGCCCTTGGAGATAGAGAAACAGATTATAATAAGGCAATAGCTTTACACTACCATGTTGCATTAAAAAGTTTTAAAACTGCTAGAATGCTTTTTGTTTTGTTACCATCTTTAAAAACTAAAGAGACTCCAACTCTTATAACGAATATAGCAGAATGCTATATTCGAGTTTGTTTTTATAATGAGGCATTAAAATGTTTTGAAGAAAATCAACGTATGAATATAAGCGATATAAGTATTAGGGTTAAGGAAACTAAACAAAATATAGTACTTGTAAAAAGCAAAACTGGATATATTACACAAAAATACATACAGCCTGATGGAGCGGTAATAGAAAGAGAAATATTACTTAAAAATGGCAAACCAGAAATTTTTTATTCTAAAGACATTGCAATTAAGAAAATATTACAAGGATTAAACCAACATGACTTAGGTGCAATAAGCACCTTAGTAGATCTAGCTATGACAAATCAAGAAAAGCAAAAGAAAAAAGTTTGTGATAAACTACTCGAAATAATTTCTGAACACCTGCATGATTGGTTAAAAATAAATTTAGATATAAAACGATTAGCACCTAAGATTTTATTTAAAAGATTAAATGTTTTTATAAAAGAAGGTGTGTTGTTAACACAAGAATTTGAACTAATAGGCAGAATATTGCTGATAAGAGAAAAAAATGGAGATGTAAGTAGTGCAATACAGTTATTTCTGAAAGTCCTAGAACAAGATAATAAGCAGTCTTATTTAAGTGGTAAGGCATTATATGGATTAGCATGTGTATATGTGAAGCAAGGTAGGATAGAAAAAGCTATAGCATCCTTAGAAGAATGTATAGAAGTTCGCACTAAAGTAGATCCTAAGATGGTATATGAAGCAGAGGGGTTATTAAAAAAGATAACACCACAGGAACATGCTCATAAACAAGAAGGCAGAGTTGAGAATACAAAAGGGAAAGAAAAAGATGAGGATATTAAACCGAGGACAAGTCTTAAAGAAACTAGGTTAGAGAGAGTTAGAGCAGTGCTATTAAAAGAGATAGAAACTAAAAGATTAAAACCAGGCACAGAAGAAGTTGAGTTGAAGGTGATCGGCAATAGGAAGGAGATAGAGGAATGCTGTACAAAATTAGGTATTAGCAAGGAATCATTTAAGATAGAAGAACAGGAGAAGGGAGGAGATAGTAACCAAAAGAGTAAGGTATATATCAACATCAAAGCCTTAGACCAGCTAAGAGGACAGTTAAGTAATAAAGAAATAGGTAAATAAAGTATTAGGGAAATAGGCATATACAAACTCATTAATATAAGGAGTAAAGAAATGCGTCACAGTTCAGAAAATATCTCTCAATCCCAACAGCAGATTATAAGTGATGAAATATTAGCTTCGCAGTTACAGGTAGAAGAGCAGGAGAATAGGCGATTAGAAGAATTAGATGAAAGAAGGAAGAGTCAAGAAGAGATGAATACCACACCTAATGAAGAAGAAGTGGATAGAGAAAGAATATTGATATTAGAAGCTAGAAGAGAAGAAATACTTAAAATAATGAATGGGAAAGATTA
>NZ_JSWE01000180.1 GCF_000815465.1 Candidatus Jidaibacter acanthamoeba
CATAAAAACCCTATTATCGTGTGCATGAATCATCTCCTCTCTCTTTGTTTGGTCAAGAGCATACTCAATTAATAACTGTGCTATCTCTTTATTACCACTAGCACATGCACCCATAAAAACCCTATTATCGTGTGCATGAATCATCTCCTCTCTCTTTGTTTGGTCAGGAGTAAGATCCAACAACAGTTGCACTATTTCTTTATTACCACCAACACATGCCGCTATAAAAGCAAAATTTCCATGAGAGTAAATCATTTCTTCCTGAAATTCTTTGCTGGTTAAAGATAATAAATGGTTAACTACTTCGATGTTACCATCATTACAAGCGGATATAAAAGTTTTACTAAATAGTGTCTTGTCATAACCTTCTTTCACATTAAACTCTGAGTAATGATGTTTGATTGCTTCAATTCTTTGGTTATTACTTAAATTTGTTAGACCTTGCTTCATAATAATACTTTATAACTATTAACTAATAACAAATTTGTAATAAATCTATTGTTAGTTGTATAGTAAAATCAAGTTAATTGTATTAAGTCGCAATTACAAAAGCCTAAATACTAAATTTGTTTTATTAGTAGGATTATATAAAAAATCTCCTAAGAAATAATGCCTTAGGAGATTTAAATATTTAGTAATAACCTTTAAAGAGTATAAACTTATTTTCCGGCCTTTTGTGGTTGGCAAACTAAACACATTTCATTTACTGCATCAGATGCTCTTTTATTTAAAATATCAAAAACTTCAAGAGAAGCTTTTGAAGACATCTCCATCATTTCACGCATGTTGCTGCTGAAGTTATGTATCACATCATTCATACAATTTGAATGAGCTTGTTGCATTTCCTGCATATTTGGATTTACAGAGCAGTCTTTTAAGCATTCAAAGCTTTTTTGTGCAGAATTTTGAGCTATTTCCGCATTTCTTCTGGATGCAGCTTGCATTCCTTCCATCCACACTTGGTTAGCGGCAGTTAAAGCTTCCACATTTTTACTTATTGTTCCCTTGAATATGTTTAAATCCATCGGTTGGAAATTACCCATAAAATTTGTAAAATAGTTTTTAAAGTTATTAGCTACCATGATATACCCATTATTAATATTTATTTTATATTTTTATTATAACATGCTTTTTGTGCAATGCAACATGTGAGCTCTAAATATTTTAAATAAATACGTAAGTAGCTAATTTTTATACAATTAAGCCATAGAGACTATTTTGAGTAGCTTCTTCTATTTTAACATTTACGGTCGTTCCGATGATACTATCATCATTATACTCAACCAGAACCGTTTGTAGGTAAGGTGTTTTCCCGTGATACCTATTTTGCTGCCTACTCTTACCGTCAATCAACACAGGCATTATTGAACTTACTTTACTTTTGTTATATTCAAGATGTTGTTGGTTTAATAATTCTTGCAGTATATTTAGTCGTTCAGTTTTTACTTCTTCCGCAATCTGGTTCTCAAGTACCGCAGCAGCTGTTCCCGGGCGAGGGCTATATTTAAATGAGTAAGAAAGCGCAAAATTTACTTGCCTTATTAAATCCAAAGTATCTTCAAAATCTTGATCAGTTTCGCCTGGGTAACCAACGATAAAATCAGAAGAAAAAGCTATATCCGGACATATTTCTCTATATTTATTAATAACTTCAAAATAATATTTTCTGTCATGCTTTCTATTCATAGCTTTTAAGATTCTATCCGAGCCTGATTGCACGGGAAGATGTAAAAACGGCATTACTTTAGGATGATTAGCGTGCATCTCCATTAAATTCTCATCAAGCATATCATTAGGATGGGAGGTAGTGTATCTTATTCTTTCCAGTTTATCTATCTCAGCTAACCTTTTTATAAGTTTACCTAATCCCCAAGTTTCTCCGTTTTCTAATTCAGCATGATATGCACTTACGTTTTGTCCGAGCAAAGTAATTTCTTTAACTCCTAAGGAGACAAGTCTTAATGCTTCTCTATAAATTTCCGGTACCGGCCTGGAGTACTCGGCACCTCTGGTAAACGGCACGCAGCAGAAACTACAAAATTTATCGCAGCCTTCCTGTACGGTTAAAAATGCGGTTACTCCTCTCTCTCCTGATTCTTCTGGTAAAGAATCGAATTTAGAGTTAAGCGGAAACTCCAAATCTATTGCCCAGCCGGTTTTTCTCTTAGCTTTTTCGATTAACTCCGGCAGATTTTGATAAGATTGAGGGCCTACGACTATATCAACATACGGTGCGCGCTTAAAAATTTCCTCACCCTCAGCTTGAGCTACACAACCGGCAACCGCAATCATCATGTTTTCACCTTTTGCAGCCTTTTCTTCCTTGCCTTTTCTTATTCTTCCAAGCTCTGAATAAACTTTATCAGTTGCTTTTTCTCTAATATGGCAAGTGTTAAGAATAACTAAGTCGGCATTTTCCGGCTCTTCACTTAGCTCAAATCCATGGGGTTTCAACAAATCACCCATCTTCACTGAGTCATAAACATTCATCTGGCAACCGTAGGTTTTAATATAGAGCTTAGCCATTGGGATATTTTGAAAATTAGTTTATATAATGTTTTCGCATTTTAATTGAAACTAAGCTTTAAGACAACAGATTCCTTATTCAACTTGTCTATTGCTATTTATGGTGGTAAAGTTCAACTAAGATTTAATGATTTTCTATTTAGGAATTTATGGAGTTCGAGCTTGCAATTGTAAAAAGCAATATTGAGAAGTCTATCTCGCTTCTTAGGAGGTATCTTTGACTGGGACAATGCTGAAGCTCGCCTCATTAATTTAACTAAAGAATGTGAAGACCCTGAGTTATGGAATAATACTGCTAAAGCGCAAAAGTTGCTGCGAGAAAAAAGCTACTTGGAAAACTCAATAGCTACAGTTAAACATATCGAAAAAGAAACAGCTAACCTTATAGAGCTTTTTGTACTTAGTGAATTAGATAATGACCAAAGTACTATTAATGAAGTAAAAAAAGAGCTATTAGTATTAGAAAAATCAGCAAAGCAAAAAGAAATTGAATGCTTATTTTCAGGAGAAGCGGATCATAATGATGCATTTTTAGAAATTCACTCAGGTGCCGGAGGAACGGAAAGCCATGATTGGGCTTCAATACTTTATAGAATGTATACGAGATGGGCTGAGAAGCATAAGTTTAAAATTGAAATTGTAGATTATCTTGCCGGGGAAGAAGCCGGAATTAAAACCGTTACCATGAAAATTACGGGAGAAAATGTTTACGGCTGGCTAAAGACAGAGAGCGGAGTACATAGACTAGTTAGAATCTCTCCATTTAATGCAGCCGGCAAAAGGCACACCAGTTTTGCAAGCGCATGGGTCTTCCCGGTGATTGATGATTCTATTGAAATCAGCATAAATGAATCAGATTTAAGGATAGATACTTTTCGTTCTTCAGGCGCCGGCGGGCAACATGTAAATACCACGGATAGTGCGGTAAGAATTACTCATATACCGAGCGGAATCGTTGTTTCATCACAAACGAACAGATCGCAGCATAGAAATCGTGATGAATGTATGTCAATGTTAAAATCCAGGCTTTATGAGCGTGAACTTAAGAAGAAAGAAGAGAAGATCAACCAGATGAATGCAGCAAAAACCGATATCGGGTGGGGGCATCAAATTCGTTCATATGTACTGCAACCATACCAAATGGTTAAAGACTTAAGAACCGGCTATTCTTCTCCTGAACCTTCCGCGGTACTGGACGGTGAGCTTGATGAATTTATATTAAGGAGCCTTGAAGCTAAAATGTCCGGCCAAGGTTTGGAACCACAATTTGATACTGAATAAAACAAATGACTATTATCTCAGAATTACCAATTGTTAAAGGAAAATATAGAGAGCAGGCGGAATTAGCTAAAATGTGCTGGTTCGGGGTAGGAGGTAAAGCTGAAGTTTTATTCATCCCGGAAGATCTACAAGATTTAGAGCTGTTTTTAAAAAACAAACCTCTTGGTTTAGCAATCAATATAATAGGAGTCGGCTCTAATCTATTGGTGAGAGACGGAGGAATCGGAGGAGTAGTAATTAGGCTCGGCAGAGGCTTTAACTATATAGAACATAATACTGACTGTATAATTACGGCGGGTGCAGCGGTTCTGGATTTAAATCTCGCTTTATACACCAGAGAGGCAGCAATCACCGGACTGGAGTTCTTCTCTGGTATTCCAGGGACAGTCGGAGGAGCGCTTGCTATGAATGCAGGTGCTTACGGTAATGATACTGCATCGGTATTGATTGAGGCGACCGCAGTTAACCTAAAATCCGGCGAGATAAAAACCTTTAAAGCTGAAGAAATAGGTTATTATTATCGTGGCAAACATTTAAGCAATGATTGGATTTTTACGGAAGCTAAATTTCAGGGAAACCCGGGTGAAGTACAAAGAATCGCTGGAAAGATTGATGAGATTCAAAGCCAAAGGTCATCAACCCAACCTATAAAAACTAAAACCAGCGGTTCAACATTTAAAAACCCTATGCTAGGTGATAAAGCCTGGCAATTGGTAGATAAAGCAGGTTGTAGAGGTCTGCGCATCGGAGGTGCTCAAGTATCCGAAATGCATTGTAACTTTTTTATAAATATGGGCGATGCTACTGCACATGATTTGGAAAGCTTAATTAAAGAAGTGCAGTCAAGAGTACTAACTATTTGCGGTATTAAATTAGAAGAGGAAATAAAGATTATCGGTGAGGCTTAAACCTTGTTTCAGACTTGATTTTTCGCATATTTAATATAACCTACAAAAGTATATTTTAAATTTTTATAACGCATTTTGCATGGAAACTGTTAAGTTTTTCTTTAAATCATTTTTTCTAACTGAGATATTTAAAGGCCTTTACATAACTCTTACTTATATGTTTAAAAAAAAGGTAACCTTAAGTTATCCTTATGAAAAAGGGTATTTAAGTTCCAGATTTAGGGGGGAGCATGCTTTAAGAAGATATCCGAACGGGGAAGAGCGTTGCATTGCTTGCAAGCTTTGCGAGGCGATTTGTCCGGCACTTGCAATTACCATAGAAGCTGAGGAAAGAGAAGACCATAGTAGACGTACTACTCGTTATGATATTGATATGACTAAATGTATTTATTGCGGCTTATGCCAAGAGGCTTGCCCGGTTGATGCAATTGTTGAAGGGCCGAACTTTGAGTTTTCTACCGAGACTCATGAAGAGCTTTTATATAATAAAGATAAGCTTATAAATAACGGCGAAAAATGGGAACAGGCTATCGCTCATAATATTGAGAAGGAAGCTCAGTTTAAGTGAAATTTATATTAGCTGACAAACATAAAAAAATAATTATTTATTATGATTTAAGTAATTAGCTTATATATTATGCTTAAAAGTTAGAAAGTTAAAAACTAGGGAAGTTTATTTAGAATGCAAAGATTATTCGGAACCGACGGTATAAGAGGAACAGCAAATCAATACCCCATGACTGCTGAGATTGCAATGAAATTCGGTATGGCAGCGGGCACATATTATAAAAAACTGGGGCACCGCAATCGTGTAGTAATTGCGAAAGATACCAGGCTTTCGGGTTATTTAATTGAGCCGGCACTCACTTCAGGATTTATAAGCGTCGGTGTGGATGTAATTCTGGTCGGTCCTATGCCGACGCCTGCGGTTTCAATGCTAATTAGGTCACTAAGAGCTGATTTAGGTGTAATGATTTCGGCCTCGCATAACCCTTATTTTGATAATGGATTAAAGTTATTTGATAGCAAAGGATTTAAACTTTCCGACGAGTGTGAAGACAAAATTCAGGAGATGATTTTAAGTGCGGATATTAACCGATATCTTGTGCCCCCTATAGATTTGGGAAGGGCAAAGCGCCTTGATGATGCACCGGGAAGATATATTGAACATGTTAAAAATTCTTTTAATAAGGAAAATAATCTTACCGGATTAAGAATAGTCGTTGATGGCGCTAACGGCAGTGCATATCACTTAGCTCCTACCATATTATGGGAGCTTGGTGCTGAGGTGATATCAATCGGGACTGAGCCTAATGGGTTTAATATTAATGAGGCTTGCGGTTCTACGCACCCTGAAACTTTATCAAAGAAAGTAGTTGAAACAAGAGCGGATATAGGAATTGCGCTTGACGGGGATGCTGATAGGGTAGTTATTGTTGATGATAAAGGCCATATAATTTCCGGAGACCATGTTATCGGCTTAATAGCTCTTCATTTACACAATCGAAAAAGACTTAATAACGATATGGTGGTAGTCACCCAGATGTCTAACGGGGCTTTGGATGAATATTTGAAGAGTCATAATATAAACACTATCCGCACTAAGGTGGGAGATCGTTATGTATTTGATGCTATGCGTAAAAATAATTGCAACTTAGGGGGTGAACAATCAGGGCATGTCATATTAAGCAACTACTCAACTACGGGTGATGGGATAGTAGCAGCTTTACAAGTACTTTCTTTATTAGTTGAAAGCGGTAAAAAAATGAGTAAGCTAAGCCATATTTTTGAGCTTTACCCGCAAGTAGTTCGCAATATAAAATTTACTAAAAATAATCCTTTAGAAAATCCGAAATTGCAGGAAGAACTTGAGGAGATAAATAAATCTTATAATGCTGAAAGGATCTTTATCAGGAAATCAGGAACGGAGAAATTAGTAAGAGTTATGGTTGAGGGTAAACAGAAAAACATTATTACTGAAGCTGCTCAAACTATAGAAACGCTAATTTCCGAGTATTGCAGCTAGTCAATTTTGTTAGTTACCTTAAAAATCAGACTATAAAATTCATTTGGAAATATATATTCAATTTCTACCACTTCAATATAAGGATGATGGGGAAGCGGAATTTTAACTATATCTTTAGAAGTAGTAATTATCTTTAAATTGAGCTTTTTAGCTAAGCCAACTATAACCTCAATTTCCCCCCTGCTATAATTATGATGATCGCCGAAAATAAACTTTTCAGCAATAGTAATATTTAAAGATTTAAGAGTAGTAAGAAATTTTTCAGGTGAAGCAATCCCGTATAAAGCTATGAAAACTTTATCTTGTAATAGTTCTGCATTTTTAACTATGGTTTTAGCAATGAAAGTCGGGAGCTTGGAATTTATTATATTTGCTTTGCCTTCCCCTGTATAAACTATGCAATCAGTTTTTTTTAAAACTAAGCTTAAACTTTCCCTTAAAGGCCCGGCAGGTAATAATTGATGATTACCTAAGCCGTAATTGCTATCAATTACTAAAATAGAAAAATCTTTTTCCAAAGTATAATTTTGTAGCCCATCATCCATAATAATTACTTCCGCTCCATCTCTTTGCGCTCGCAATGCAGCAAGGAATCGATCTCTATTAATATAAACGGGTGCAATTTTTGATAAAACCAAAGCTTCATCTCCGACTTCATATGCAGAATGATCCTGAACTAATGTTGCCTCCTTATTTGTGCTTAAAGAGCCTTTATATCCTCTTGAAATGATAGCAACCTTTTTGCCTATACTTTGTAAGAATTCAGCTATGGTAATGACGGTCGGAGTTTTACCTGCACCTCCTACTACAATATTACCTACACAGATAACCGGTATGTTTATTTTGTTTGGCTTAGAAACTATATATTTCACATAAACAATAAAACGGTAAATAAAAGATAACGGCAGTAAACACAAGGTAAGCCAATTAAATTGCTGCCAAAATCTCGGTCTATTTAAGTTTTTCATCTTTCAAGTAGATATGTAAGGTTAGTATATATTTTATCTATTAGCCCTCGCTCTTTATTTACTAATTTATAAGCATTATCCGCATAACGTTCTATTTCGCTTTCATTTTTAAATAAGGATATTATTCTTAAAGCCAGCTCTTGGTTATCTTGAACTTCAATAACTGCCTCCGCATTTTTAAATTCCTGCATAACATCCGAAAAATTAGTGTAATGTTTACCCGTGAGAATACAACAATTTAAGTGCGCCGGTTCAATAATATTATGCCCACCCAATTTAACCAGTGATGCTCCGACAAACACTAATTTTGCTAATCGATAAAAAGCCCCAAGTTCTCCGAGCGTATCAATAATATATATATCAGGAGAATAATTTATTTTCGGTTGAAGAGTTTTCAATGCAACATCTTTTGATATTTTACACGCAAGCTTATAAACTTCCGCACCGCGGCTAGGGTGCCTAGGAATAATAATTAAGCAAATATCAGGTATTTCCTTTTTTATTATTGCATAAATATTTAATATTAATTCTTCTTCATTTTCATGGGTGCTTGCGCATAATAAAACTTTTTTATCAGCATAAATGGTTTGTAGGTGTTTTAGTAAGGTTTCATCATATGCAAGCGGTGGTGCATAGTATTTTAAATTAGTTATCTCACCTGCTACATTATTAGAAAATAACTTTAGTTTATTATGTGAGCTTAGGGAACAAGCAGCAATATAGGAAAACTTACTGAATATAAGCTTGGCAATACTTGGGATTTTGCTCCATATTTGAAATGATTTATCAGACATATTTGCATTTATAAGGGCAAGTTTAAAGCGCTTAGAAGACTCTATAATTAAATTCGGCCATATTTCGGATTCAATGAAAATGCCAAGCTGCGGTTGCCAATAGTTTAAGAATTTTTTTATGAATAAAGGGGAATCAAGAGGTGCAAATTGATGAATAATATTTTTAATTTTTATCGTTTCAAATATTTTTGCCGAAGTTAAAGTGCCTGAAGTAATCAGCAACTGATAATCTAATTCAGAAAACTTTTCCAATATGGGTGTTAATGCTTTCATCTCGCCTACACTTGCAACATGAAACCATATAACTTTGTTATCTTTTTTTAAACTTGCTTTACCAAATTTTTCTTTATAACGTTTTGGATCTTCCTTCTTTTTAAAAATACGATATTGTATAATACACCATAAGAATGGAGCAAGTATTACGGATAGAGCTTTGTAAATATGCAGCAACATATTAATAATCAACCTTAAGAGAAGCTTTTTTATCTAAAGTAATCATCTGGTTAAACATTTCTTCAGCTAATATTTCATCATTGCTAGCCGCTTCGGTTTCGAAGTAAATAGGCTTTCCGAGTTCGATATAAATTTTAGAGAAAGGTAAAGGAATTATAAATCTATCCCAAGTATTAAGTACTATTGCCGAAGAAGCGGAAAAACATAAAGGAATCACAGGTAATTTTAGTTTTGCAGCAAGTGCGGTAATGCTACCGTTAATTTTATGACGAGGTCCTTTTGGACCATCCGGAGTGATACAAATACTTCGTTTCTCTTCTTTTAAGGTCTTTAGTAACCCTCTCATCGCGCTAACTCCCTCTCTTCTGGAAGAACCTCGTGTAGTTTTGTGCCCGTAAGACTTAAGTAAATTAGCTATAAATTCCCCGTCACCATGCGCGGAAACCACTGCCGTCACTTTAGGTAAGTTGAGCTTAGGGAAAATAAGTATTCTACTATGCCAAATTGAAAAGATAAACTGATGATTCTTTAGTATGTTCTTAGTCTCAGGATCTTCTTTTCTGATAAGCTTACAAGTACAGAAAATTATACTGACATATAGCCTGATTATATAATTAGCCAATATTGCTATAATTTTACTTTTCTTAAGTTTTTTTAAAAACACGATTTATGAATACTTTTTAGAGGGAAAACTTCATAAGGTCGGGAGAAATTCCCAAACTTTTCATTTCTTCGCTTGCTTTAGTATCCGCATTTTGTTTAGCATTATTAAAAGCGGCAATAATCAAATCTTCCAATACTTCCCCTTCTTCAGGAACCAATAAGCTTTTATCAATATTAATTTTTTTAACTTCACCTTTACAGGTAGTGGTCACTTGCACCATGCCACCGCCGGCAGACCCTGTAACTTCTTGGGTATCAAGCTTTGCCTGCATGTCTTGCATTTTTTTCTGAAGGGTTTTAGCTTGTGTCATCATCTGCTGAATATTCATAGTACTTATCCTTAAAAGCTTTTTGTTGTTTTGATATCAAGAATTTCTGTTTCTGTAAAGGTGTTTAATATGTCTTGTACTAAATCACTATTTACAATTTTTTCTTTTAAATTCCTTTCCTTTTCTTGCCCGATTTCATTAATAGTAGGATTAGAGCATTCCTCATCAGTAATATTGACTGACCATTTTTGCCCGGTGTGTTCATTTAAAAAATTTTGTAAAGTAAGCGGGAAGCTCTTCGGTGCATGTTCTAATAATTTAACTTTTATATTGGGCGGAGAAAATTCCGCTATTCTTAAATCACTGATAAGGTGATGATAGATTAACATCTCCTTTTGTTCTAAACATAACTTGGTCATATCCTCAAAGCTTGTAATGGCGGTTTTTTGTGCTACTTCATTGGGATTATCAGTATCTTCTATAGTTGCTATAGTAGTCCCGCTTTTTATTAATTCTTCCGGGGTAGGTAGCTGGCTCATATATGCAATTCTAATCAATATCATTTCCAAATTAGAAAAGGGAAAGAGCGAGCTTTTCATTTCTTCCAAACCTTTTAGAAGTGTTTGCCAACACCTTGATAGAAAAGGTATTGAGAGCTTATCTGCATAATAAGAATATTTGCTCCATTCAAATTCCGGGAAATTAAATATATTTTTAAGGTCGGCAACTTTTGCTTTTGTAACACCATGGGTTATTTCCAGTAAATCTTGAATAACTAAGCTTGGGTCAGCACCAATATCATATAATTCTTTTAAATTATTAATTATCTCTAAAGTATTGCCGTTGATCAGATTATCAAATAACTTAAAAACTAAATTTAAATCCGCAAGCCCCAGCATTCTTCGCACACTTTGCTCATCAACCGCACCGCCGCTTAAAGAAAGCGCTTGATCAAGCATTGATAGCCCGTCTCTTACTGAACCTTGGGCAGCATTAGCAATTAAAGAAAGGGCAGCTTTATCACCCTTAAAACCCTCTTTAGCTAAGATATTTTCGTAATGTTGGGTGAGTTCTGCAATATCAATTCTTTTTAAATCAAAACGTTGGCATCTTGATAAAATAGTAATGGGGATTTTACGAATTTCCGTAGTTGCGAAAACAAATTTTACATGAGCAGGAGGTTCTTCTAAAGTTTTGAGCAAGGCATTAAATGCACTGTTTGAAAGCATGTGCACTTCATCAATAATATAAATTTTATATCTTGCTGAAAGAGGTCTATACTTTGCATTTTCAATGATCTCACGAATATCGTTTACTCCCGTATTACTGGCAGCATCAATTTCAATTACGTCTTGATGCCTATCGCCTGAAATCGCTACACAACTGTCACATACTCCGCAAGGTTGTGCAGTCTCGCTTCCCCTACCGTCTTTTCCTATGCAATTAAGTGCACGTGCGATTATTCTGGCCGAAGTCGTTTTACCTACTCCTCTAATCCCAGTTAAGATGATTGCATGCGGTATCCTTTTTGAACTAATTGCATTAGTTAATGTTTGTACTAACACTGGTTGCCCGATCATATCATCAAAAGTCTTTGGGCGATATTTCCTAGCCAATGCCAGGTATTCTTTAGGAATTAATTCTTCGTCGCTGAAAAAAATGTCTTGCATTAAATAACCGATTTATAGTTATTATGCGATAATAACAGGTTTGGCTGTAACTTCAATTGCTAAAGAAATTTATGATAACACAAGCACAACTCTCGGATTTGCAATTTAGATTAGACTGGATTCGCCTGATTAGAAGTACCAATGTCGGTTCCAGAACTTTTTGGGACTTAATAAAGATTTATGGTAACCCAAGCATTGCATTGGAAGAGATCCCTAAGTTAGCCAAGAAAGGGGGCGGAAAAAAAGAAATCATTATTCCGTCTAAATCTGCAATAAAAGAAGAAATTGCGCTTACCGAAAGCTTCGGAGCTAAAATTATTACCGCATATGATGAGGAATATCCTAGCTTGTTAAAACATATTTATGATGCGCCCCCGGTGATTACGGTAAAAGGAAATATTGCTCTGTTGAAAAGAGAGAAACAGGTTGCAATAGTAGGTTCAAGAAATGCTTCTTCAAACGGGTGCAGTTTTGCAAAAAATATAGCAAGAGAGTTAGGTGATAACGGATACATAATTGTATCCGGTTTAGCTAAAGGCATAGATTATTATGCTCATCAGGGAAGTTTAGATTCCGGCACCATTGGGGTAATAGCCGGTGGTATAAATAATATCTACCCCGGGGAAAATGCTAAATTATTTAATCTTTTGTATGAAAGGGGGCTTGTAATTACTGAATTTGCTTTTGGTACTTCTCCAATTGCAAAGCATTTCCCTCAACGCAATAGAATAATTTCAGGGCTTTCTTTAGGTGTGATCGTAGTCGAAGCTGCTTTAAAATCCGGTACGCTCATAACCTCAAGGTTTGCGATAGAGCAGGGGAGAGAGGTGTTCGCCGTACCCGGCTCTCCGCTTGATATGAGATGCCAGGGAACTAATAACCTAATTAAGCAAGGAGCATATTTGCTTGAGAACTATAATGACGTAATAGAAGTGCTCGAAATGAGGAAACCTATGCTTCAAACCTCATTATTTGATAGTTCAAGTAACTTTATTACTCCCTCTCATACTTCTAAAGAAGTAAGTGAAAAGGAATTGGAAATGTGGCGTAAAGCGGTACAAGGAAAGTTATCATATACCCCATGTTTAATCGAAGAATTAACCAAACAGATAAAAATCCCGCTGCCACTATTAAACAGGATTATAGTTGAAATGGAACTTGCAGGCAAAGTTGAAAGACTATACGGAAATAAAGTAGTGTTGCTTCATGATTAAAATAATAAAAATAGTAAGAAGCACGCGCCTTTCCGCCATTTATAGAGTGTGCGCTTTATAAATGAGATAGTCATTTATACGCAAACTTAGTTTAATTTTTACAGTTTAAATATTCTTCCTGTATGTAGGATATTTAACTTAATTTACTATATATAGCTTTATAGTATTAGTAATAAATTGCCATTATAGTCGAAGTTATTCCTTAGGAGCGGAGCACTGTCTTCCGGTTTGCGAGCCTATACTCGGTTTATTTCCTCCTTCAAGTTCATTAAGAACTTTAGTCATAAGCTCAGGAGTAAGATCTTCATAGTAATCATCGTTAATCTGCACCATAGGTGCGTTCACGCATGCTCCTAAGCATTCGACTTCTACAAGAGTAAACTTACCGTCTTTAGTGGTTTCCCCTATATCAATCCCAAGCTTGCTCTTGCAAGCTTCAGTAATTTCATCCGAGCCTCTAAGCCAGCAAGGAGTGGTTTTACATATTTGTACTAAGTTTTTACCGACCGGCTGTTTGTTATACATAGTATAGAAGCTAGCAACCTCGTAAACTTGCATAGCAGGAATATCAAGAAGACTTGCAATATAATCCATTGCAACTTTAGGAATCCAATTATTGTGCTGTTTTTGCACTAAATAAAGAAGAGGCATAATAGCACTTCTTTGTTGGTTTTTAGGATATTTATCGGCTATCTTATTAGCAAGCTTTAAATTCTCTTTGGTAAATTCAAAAAAGTTTGGCTGCTCAAATTCTATTTCTTTAAACATCGAAGACATCTAATTACCTATCAATTTCACCGAATACAATATCCATACTGCCTAAAATTGCAACCATATCTGCAAGCATATGACCCTGACTAATATAATCTAAAGCTTGGAGATGAGCGAATCCGGGGGCTTTAATATGGCATCTGTAAGGTTTATTAGTCCCGTCAGCTACCAGATAAACTCCGAATTCTCCTTTAGGTGCTTCAACCGCAGTATAGGTTTCACCTTCAGGAACATGATAGCCTTCAGTATAAAGTTTAAAATGGTGGATTAAAGCTTCCATCGAATCCTTCATTTCAGCCCGCGAAGGTGGGGCTATCTTGCGATCAAGGGTTTGTACTGCTCCCTTCGGCAGGTTAGTTAAACACTGCTTGATAATCCTGATCGATTGCCTGATTTCTTCCATTCTGACCAGATATCTATCATAACAATCACCATGTTTGCCGACAGGGATATCAAACTCAAGTTCTCCATAAATTTCATATGGCTGTGCTTTTCTTAAATCCCACGGAATCCCTGATGCTCTAAGCATAGGGCCGGAGAAGCCTAAGTCCAGCGCTTCTTTCACACTTACTACCCCGATATCAACCAACCTTTGTTTAAATATACGGTTTTCGGTAAGCAGTCCTTCCATATCATCTAAAGCTTTAGGAAAAGTTTCCAGGAAAGCTAAAATATCTTCAACTAATTTATTATCTATATCTTTTGCCACACCACCCGGCCTAATATATGCCGCATGAAACCTTGCACCACTGGCACGTTCATAAAATTCCATCATTTTTTCACGTTCTTCAAACATCCAAAGAAGTGGAGTCATAGCTCCTACATCCAGGGCAAGCGCCGGGATATTCAGTAAATGATTTAAAATCCTGGTGATTTCGCAAAACGCAACCCTTATGTACTTAGCGCGAATCGGTATCTCACATCCCAGTAATTTTTCGACTGCTAATGCAAAACAATGTTCCTGCGCCATCGGTGAAACATAATCTAACCTATCAAAATAAGGTAAAGCCTGTAAATAATTTTTATGTTCAATTAATTTTTCCGTCCCTCTATGAAGTAACCCGATATGAGGATCGGCACGCTCAACTACTTCACCGTCCATTTCAAGTATTAATCTTAATACTCCATGGGCAGCAGGGTGCTGAGGGCCGAAATTTATTGAAATATTTCTTTTTTCAATTTTAGTTTGCTTTGCTTCCATTAGACTCTGATATGCAATTACCGGTTTTACCAAGTTGTAGCATATGATTTAAAAGCAATAAAGTTTATTTTTACTTAGTTAACCTTATTAACCGCTAATTAATTTAACCAACCGAGTAAGTCCCTAAATACTGCAATCAATACCTCAATTAAAATTAAGTATATAATTATTAGTTCAAGGCGCGATGTATGTATATATTTAAGCTCGTTAGATAAAATCTCATATAGCTCATGGACTACATTAAGCCTTTTATTAAGTATTTCAATTCGAGTATGAATATCCATAAATTCAACCGCCATATCATAATAAGGCTGATATTTCGGTCTTCTCCAAAAAAACTCAGGGGTATCAAGAATTGTGCTGTGTAAATTTATAGAATTACGCTCGGCAAAAAGCTGACCTATTTTTATTGATAAGGTTTTTCTGGATAAAGATATTTTACCGGTTTTTATGATTTCATTCGGTATATGCTTGGTAGAATCAATGGTTCTATCTAAGGAGTTTTCAAATTGTACAAGTTTTGAAGCCTGGGATAAACCATAGGAAAGGGAAAGTTTTATATAAGGGTCATCAGTTTCTAAGCTAATTAAGTCGGATTCTTCATCAATAAAGGTTTCCTCATCGGAAACTTGGTATTTACAGGAATCAACGATAAGAGAGCTTGAGGGCTCTGATAAAAACGGAGAAATACTGGTTATAACTTGACGTTCACGGGAAAAATCCAAGCCCCATAAAGTTATACAGCCATAACTGAAGATAAAAATATCGTGAGTCATATTATCCGGAAAAACTAATTTTACATACAGCACTTCAGGCTCATGTAATTTTGTTATATATCCTTGGTTGGTAAAGAACTCGGAAATTTTATGTAAATCGTAGGATTCTCCGCAGCAGTAATAAGCGCATCGCATAATAATATTAAATTTAAGTTTAAATAAAATGGTTGCTTATATATACCATTATATAAGCGCCAAAACAACTTCCGTAAAATTTTTATTATCTAAGCT
Organism: Candidatus Jidaibacter acanthamoeba; assembly: GCF_000815465.1. NCBI lineage: Bacteria > Pseudomonadati > Pseudomonadota > Alphaproteobacteria > Rickettsiales > Candidatus Midichloriaceae > Candidatus Jidaibacter > Candidatus Jidaibacter acanthamoebae. The sequence goes on from NZ_JSWE01000180.1 coordinate 15,752, forward strand.
TAATGGTTAAGTTGATAATTCTTATCCGAAGTTATAGTATAAGTTCAAATTTACTGAGATATGGTATTAATATGATTAACTTACTAAATCAAGAACTGGATAAAATGCATCTTTTAAAACATCCCTTTTATCAGGCATGGAGTGAAGGTAAGCTTTCTGTAGAAGTCTTGGGGGAATATGCAAAGCAGTATTATAACCAAGTTAAAAACTTCCCACGATATATAAGTAAAATTCATTCCGAGTGTGATGATATATCTTCCAGGCAAGTGTTGCTCGGTAATTTAATTGAAGAGGAAAAGGGGGATGAAAATCATCCGGAGTTGTGGCTTAGGTTTGCGGAAGGTTTAGGAGTTAAACGCAGTGATGTGGAAAATGTCGAGTTAAAACAAGAGACGAGGAATTTAGTCGATGGATTTTTTAAATTAGCTGGTGAATCTTATGCTAAAGGACTAGGGGCTTTATATTCTTATGAAAGACAAGTGCCGGAAGTTGCTAAATCAAAAATTGAAGGCTTAGAGAAATTTTATGGTATAACAGGTGAACAAGCCTTGAAATTTTTTAATGTCCATATCGCAGCTGATGAATGGCATTCGGAAGAATGTGCAAGCTTGATTGAAAAATTATCCCCTGAAGAACAAGAAGAAGCTAAGAAAGGTGCGTTAGAAGGAGCTAGATTATTATGGCAATTCCTTGATGGTATGGTCAAGCACTGTTAATTAAGTTTTACTTCAACTCTTTCAAGAAACCGAATAAATTTATTTTTTTCTAACCCTTGAAAGAGTTGAGTTTTTACTCCCTGATTTATCTATACAGCTATTATGTTTTACTTATCTATACCTAGTTTTGGAATAGGGTAAATTGAAAACTGGGTTCTAAGCAGAATTAGCCGGTTTTTTTAGTGTATTAAGTTTTTTTAGAAGTTCCTTGCTGGGTCTAAATTGTAATGAGCCTTTGTTTCCGACCTCTAATTGCTGATTAGTTCTAGGGTTCCTTCCGACTTTAGCTGCTCTTTTCTTTACTGACATAGAACCGAACCCTCTTAATTCAATTCTATCTCCGCATATTAATGCTACAGAGATTTCTTGAAAAAATATATTAGCTATTTCTTCTAATTTAAATAAAGGTAAATCTCTATTAAACCTTTTTAACCACGTAACTACATCTTTTTTATATAAGACCTTATCCATAACCAGAATTTAACCTATTTGTTATTTGTCATAGGTTTAACAATACATAATATAGCTGAGGTATTAAAGTTATATGTTAGGATGTATTATTAAATAAATTAGATATTTTATAAATATAAAATAAATATCGTGCTATAGTCCAGTAATATTAACAATATTAAAATAATGGATTTATTAAACCAAATTAGTTAGAGAGCACTATATATAAAATAAGCATAAAAGCTGAGGTGAAAATTGATTTAGTTTAATGTAACTCAGGAAGGCAACTTGTGGTTTACTAAGGGCATACCATAAATAACAACATATCAAATAACGGAGGCTATCATGGCTACTACTAATGAAAATAACAAAAATAAAAATACAGAAAATTTAAGTGCAGAAGAAAAGCAAAAAATGCACGATAATTATGCTGCAATGGGTCAAAAAGGCGGTAATACTACCAAAGAAACTCATGGTAAAGAATTTTATCATGAAATTGGCCAACAAGGTGGTAATGCGCGTAAAGAGCAAATGGCTCATTCTTCTTCTTATACTAAGGAAGGTGAAGAAAATAAATAACACATTTAATTTAGTAGGGTTATCTCATATATAATTCTCTTAAATTATAAAATTTAAGTGTTAGGAAAAAGGAATTATATGTAAATGTAATTCCTTTTTTTAATTAAATGGTTGTTAACCGTAAAACTAAATTTAATAATATAATATGCTTTAATGAATGTTGTAAATCTCTCTACTTTCGCTTTTAGCGTAAATATTAATTATTCTCCGCCGCCAAGCTGATGCACATAAGTTGCAACCTGTCTAATTGAAGAGTCGGATAGCTTTCCTTCCCAGTAAGGCATTACACCTCCCCTCCCGTTAAAAATTACATCATATATAGTTTGTTTATCACTACCGTATAACCACACGGCATCATTAAGGGCGGGAGCCCCGAATTCTCTTCCGCCTTGACCTTGCGCTCCGTGGCAAGCTGCACAGTTATCCTGAAATAATTTATGAGCTTCTGAAGTTGTGTCCGCACCATTCCTTAGAGAAATCACATAATTAGCTAGCTTCCCTATTTCCTCCGGAGTCAGAATTTTATCGCGCCCGAATGCTGCCATTACCGATTCTCTGGTTTCAGGATCTTCCGATCTTATTCCATGTTTAAGGGTGGTATATATATCATCTATTTTTCCGCCCCACAGCCATGCACCTGCCGTTAAATTAGGATATCCGATGTTACCGCTTCCTCCGGCTCCGTGGCAAACTGCACAGTTGTTATTGAAAGTTGACTTACCCCCGGCTAAAGCGAATTTCTTCAGAGTAGGGTTTTTTAAAATTTCCTCAAATGAAGCTTTATCAAAATCAGTTTGGTAGGCAGCTCTGATTTTTTCTACTTCTTTAAGTTTTTCATCAAGCTCATTAATTGAAGACCAATTAAGTATATCAATATTATTCGGTGTCGGAGAAGAGGGGTATAGCATGCAATAAATTAAAGCAAATATTAATGCTGCATAAAATGTGTATCTTAACCATAGCGGGTCAGGATTATTATATTCCTTTATACCGTCCCACTCATGACCGGTATCTTGAACTTCAATTTTTCGGTTTTTGTTATTTTTCACCTTGTTTAGTCCCCTTCTCGTCTTTTAATGGTATTTGGCTATATTCTTCATATTTTTTCTTTGAATAAGGGCGAAAAACCCATGCTACTATTCCAATAAAGCTTAATAACATTGATATTAAAATAAGTATTTCCAAATTTATATATTTTACCATCACCAGTTTCTTCCTTGATTGGTTTTTAGGTCAACTTTGTTGCCGATCGCTTGAAGGTAAGCAACTAATGCATCTAATTCGGTAATATTGTCAGCTTCTTTATCAAATTTACGAACTGCTGCTTTATTATACCGGCTTTGAAAATCTATAATTTGCTTATCTTCAGTAATTATTCCGGTTTGAATTTTAATATCATTCTCATAATTTTTAATATCCTGATCCGTATAAGGAACCCCGATCATTTTCATAGTTTTCATTTCATGAGATATCTTTGAATAATCAAGCTTTGTCGTGTGTAAAAAAGGATAGCTAGGCATAATTGATTCCGGAACTAAGCTCCTTGGATCAATAAGGTGGGTAACATGCCAATCATCAGAATATCTTCCGCCTATCCGTGCAAGATCAGGACCTGTACGCTTAGATCCCCAAATAAAAGGATAATCATACATACTTTCAGCTGCTAAAGAATAATGTCCGTATCTTTCCACTTCGTCGCGTAAATAACGAATTTGTTGGCTATGGCAATTATAACAACCTTCACGCTTATAAATATTAAATCCTGCTAGCTCTAATGGAGTATGCGGGCGCATGCCTTCTACTCTCTCGATAGCAATTTCTTTTTTAAAAAGAGGTAAAATCTCAACCATACCCCCGATCATAGTAGTAATTAAAGCCAGAGATAAAAGTATAAAAACATTTTTTTCTATTTTGCTGTGTAAATTTGCCATATTATCAACTTTTTATATTGTTGCCGGTGTAAGCTTTTCTTGTCGTTGCTTAGAAGTAATAGTCATCCAGGCATTATAAACCATTACCACGGTTCCTAATAAGTAGAATATTCCTCCCAGCGCTCTAATTACATAATAAGGATGCAAAACGGAAACAACTTCAATAAATGAATATTTTAAAAAGCCCATTTCATCATAGCTTCTCCACATCAAACCTTGAGTAATTCCCGCTACCCACATAGAAGTTATGTATAAAATTATTCCGATACATGCGAGCCACAGATGGAGACTCATTAATTTAACCGAATACATTTCCTCTCTATTCCAAAGCACGGGAATAAGACAGTATAAAGCACCGAAACTAATTAGACCAACCCATCCTAAAGTTCCTGAGTGTACATGCCCGATCGTCCATTCGGTATAATGGCTAAGAGCATTTACTGTTTTTATTGCCATTAAAGGCCCTTCAAAAGTACTCATGCCGTAGAATGCTAATGCTATTACAAAAAACCTAAGTACGGGATCCTCTTTCAATTTATACCAAGCTCCCGATAGAGTCATCATACTGTTTACCATGCCTCCCCAAGACGGAAGCCATAAGATAATCGACATAGCCATTCCTAAAGTCTGCGCCCAATCAGGGAGCGCCGTAAAGTGTAAATGATGAGCACCCGCCCAAATATATAAAAATATCAATGCCCAAAAGTGCATAATAGAAAGACGATAAGAATAAATCGGGCGTCCTGCTCTTTTAGGAATAAAATAATAAACCATACCGATAATACCCGTAGTAAGTAAAAACCCTACCATACTATGACCATACCACCACTGTATCATAGCGGATTGCACCCCCGAAAACAGATATACACTTTCCGAACCGAATAATGATAACGGAATAGATAAGTTGTTCCCTATATGAAGCATTGCAACTACAATAATATAGGCCATGAAAAACCAGTTTGCTACATAGATATGAGGTTCTTTGCGTTTAACTACTGTTCCTATATATACATAAAGGTATATTATCCATACAAATAGAAGTAAAAGATCCGCATACCACTCAGGCTCTGCGTATTCACGACTTTGCGTAATCCCTACGCAATAGCCGTATAAAGCTATAATTATAAAGAATTGGTACCCGATAAACATTACATAGGCAAGCTTCTTGCCGACAAGCCTGGCTTGACAAGTTCTTTGTACAATGAATAAAGATGTTGCGAAAAGAACATTGCCCACAAATGCAAATAAAACACCTGTAGTATGAACTTGCCGTAATCTTCCGAAATTCAACCAGGGAATCCCGAAATTAAGACTTGGATATGCAAGCTCTAAAGCAACATAAACCCCTGCTGCTAAGCCTATTATTAGCCAAAAAAGCGTAGCTAGAGTGAACAGCTTTACAATTTGATTATCGTATTTAATATCTAAAGTTTTAATACTATTACTCATAATGAAATTTTACAATTATACTAAATTAAGCTAGCATGAAAATGTAATTTCTTCAACTTAAGAGAAGAACAAAGCTTCAATTTATTTTTTATACTAAGAAAATTGCCTTTGTATTATATAGAGAATCCAGATATTTTATAAAAAAATGAGCCATTAAGTATATTAATATTTTATAGGGCCCATTTTTAATAAATTCAAAAATTATTATTTGGATTTTGATTTAAGATTATCAATTAAATCTTTTATATTATTATTAGATAGGAAAGTTGAAAAATCTGCTCTTTGAGTTGCAAGTAAGCTAACTCCTTCAGCCACAATATCTCTAATTTTAAAAGTGTTCCCGTAATCTTTAAGCCTATATTCTATTTTTACAGCTTCCTTAGAGGAAGGAGAGGAAATATTCATTGAAACTTGATACTGCTCATTGCCTAGTGAAGTTGAAGCATAAATATTATAAGTTTGCTTATTATATTCTTCATATTTTGGAACATATATGGAAACTAAGTAGTTCTTATAGGCATCCGTATATTCTTTTTGTTCAGCTGCCGATAGTGTAGACCAATATCTGCCGAGGACGAATTTTGCCATCCACTCGTAATCGGTTACTTCTAAAAATAGTGCAATTAATTCAAGCTTTTTTGTATTTTTGTCAGTGTTACTAAGCACTCCGATAACTCTTTTGGCATTAGTATCTACAAATTCGGAAGCTTTTTTATTATTATTATCAGCTGCTGCATTTGCGATAAGGTTATGAGTCGAAATAATACCTACAATTATTATGAATATGAAATGTTTTATAATACGCATGGTCTACCTTTTATTGATTTTTTTGAAAATATAAACTTCTATAGGTGACATATTCATCCATAGAAGATTGTTCTAAGTAATCGGTCGTATCCAGTAAATAGCTTCTCTTATCGATCGTAACTATACCGGTTCTGACATAGGCTGCTTTTCTGTTTAGTACATAATTAAAAGGATCGGCTAATGTATCAGCTGCAAAACCGAAAGCATCTTTAATACTAGAGCTTCCGACTAGTGGTAACACCAAGTATGCTCCCGTTTTAGCCCCATAGGTACTTAAAGTTTCACCAAAGCCTGTTTTTAAATATTTCAAACCTGCTTCTCCTGCAACATCATGAATCCCGCCCAGTCCTAAAAAAGTATTAGTTATAAACCTTGCAACAGCGGTCGTACATTTTTTAGGGTTTAACTGTAATAAGCCATTAATAAAATTTACCGGCTCAGTTAAATTTTGAAGAAAATTATGTACTCTATCCCTTCCGAACTCAGGAACAAGTATTTTATAAGTATGGGAAACAGGTTTTAAAACTATATTATCCAAACCTTTATTAAACTTAAATATTACCCGATTAAATTTTTCAAAAGGATCTTGTGCAGCTATATTATTTGAGTTATTGATATATATATCTTCTTCGTTGCTGTCCTCTTCAAAATCATCGGAAGCATATGCATTAAAAGATAAAAAATTAAATATTAATAACAAAGCAAGACCAAAATGTGTTCTCATGATACTTATATATCCTAATTTATATTTAATAAATCTATATTAGAATACAAAGGTAAATAAATAGTTAATTTTTAGTTATTTACTAAAGATAATAACCTTACCCTGCTCGTTATTGGAAAAAGTTGTATTCTCTTCCTTAACTAGCTTCCAACTATACTTATCAGCAATAGTTTTAACATACTCCGAAGAAAAATAAAACTGCTCAAATAATGGTTTAAATTCAACATCTTTATTGCTTGTTGTTTTAAAGGTAATACCAAGTAAACCGTTTTCTTTAATAATAGGGTAAATATTTTGAAAGAAAAAGTCTAAGTTAGAATTATAAGTTATAAGATCAGAAGCAAATATAACATCGAAGTTAAAATTTAATGTATTAGGATCTTTTAAGTATAATTCATAATCAATAACCTTAACATTATTATAAACTTTCATATCATCCAGCATAAGATAAGATGAGCGCCCCGCCATAAGTGAGGAGATATCTACTCCCATTATAATATTGGCAATTTTTTGAACACGGCAAAATTTACCCATTATACCGGTGCCAGAGCCTATATCTAAAATATCATTTCCAAATGGTTTATTCTTCGCCATTAATAATTGTATAGTACCGGCGAATAAACTTTGCTGAGGAATGATATCCTGCTGTTGTATAATAATTTTGTTATTATCTAGTGCTTGAGCAATTATATCAAAGGTTGCTTTAATTATACTTTTAGGGATGGAGCTTATCTCAGCCCCTTTGTTATTAAGCAGGTTTATGCAATATTGAGTTTCTTCAATAAAATCCTGATGTTTCGAATTTAAATATTTTTCAAAGTATACTCTGGCTTTTTGGTGTTTAAAGCTTTCCAGGTAACAACGACCTATGTAGTAATCTGAAGCAACATAGTTAGGGTTAATAAATTTTGCTATATTAAAACGCAGGATTGCATCTGATCTATTGCCCAGCAGATAATGATACATCCCTAAGTCAAAATTAGTCTGAGCTATATTTTTGCTTTTGCTAATAATATCTTGAAAATTATTTTTAAAAATTGCTATAGCTTGGTTAGATAGCTCTTTAAAGTTAATTTGATTAAAAGTGCTTTTAATCAGCTCAAATTTTGTGTTAAGCATAGTTAAAATTTTCATTCCGTATCCCCCGTCAGGATTTGTTTTCCGTAATCTTGTTACTAATATTATTAAATATTGTTAAAGCTTGTGCGATCATACCGCTTGCATCATTGGTATTAGCGGGAATAATTACTGCATTTGATTCTTTAGCAAGTGAGCCGAAAGCATTTATATATTGCTCGGCAATCCGCAAAGCTACCGCTTCTTTACCACCGTTTGCCTGAATCGCCTGAGCAACTTTTTCAATACCTTGAGCAGTTGCATTTGCGATTGTTTGAATTGCCTCTCCTTCACCGTTCGCACGGTTGATTTGATCAATAGTTGCTGCTTCCGAAGCAAGCACTACTTCTTGTTTATTAGCTTCCGCTATATTTATCTGAGCCTGTTTTTTACCTTCGGATTCTAAAATATCCGCTCGCTTCTGTCTTTCAGCTGCCACTTGCATTTCCATAGCTTTTACCACATTAGTGGGCGGCTTTATATCTTTAATTTCATAACGCATACACTGTATGCCCCAGGTAGATGCTGCTTCATTAATTGCATGCACAATATGGGTGTTTAATGTTTCACGCTCTTCAAAGGTTTTATCCATATGTATTTTTCCGATTGCAGAACGCATGGAAGTCTGTGCTAATTGCACTACGGCATAATAAGGGTTTTCAACTCCATAAGAAGCATCTACCGGGTTAATGATTTTTAAGTAAACTACCCCGTCAAGCAGTAGGGTAACATTATCTTGGGTAATTGCTGCCTGCTCATGAACGTCAACGGCTCGCTCTTTTAAAGAGTGCTTATAAGCTACTTTATCAATAAAGGGTATTATTAACGTAAGCCCTGGTTCTAAAGTTTTATTATATTTACCCAAACGCTCAATTATCCATGCCTGTTGCTGCGGGACAATCTTCACTCCCATCCAGGCAATAAGAAACAGAGCAAATAAGAAGATTAAAAACCCATATTCCATATTAATAACTCATTGAAATTTATAATTCTTTTATTTAACAATAAAGATATTTTCTTTTACTGCAACAATTGTAACGTTTTTGCCGACTAAAATTTCTTTTTCCTCTGCATCTATTGCAAGCATGGCTTTAAAAATAGTGCCTGACCACTTAACATTCCCTACTTTACCGAATATTAAATTTTCCTCCGTTACTTCTGCAATACCGCCTATTATATTGCTATAAGAGTCTTTAGGCGCTTTTTTAACTAAGTTAACTAAAGGCTTGTAAGCGAGTATCGTCCATAAAAAGGTGAAACCGAAAAAGTAAGCTAATTGTTGAATAGTATTCGGGGCTGAACCAAAAGTAACCATTATTCCTACAGTAAAACATGACAGTGCCGCAAATAAGCAAACTATAGTAAAGCCTAAAACTACTTCTAATACTACAAATATTCCTGTTAATAAAAACCAAAACTCTTTAGTAAAATATTCCATCTTTTTTTGAGAGCCTATATATCATTTAAGAAGTTGAAATAGGAAGCGGCCTATCAGACATGATTCTTAAGTAAGCTATCAAATTAGCTCTATCACTATCATTCTTAATACCTGCAAACGCCATTTTTGTTCCGGGGATATATTGCTTTGGTGCATAGAGGTAACGATATAACTCTTCGAATCCCCATTTACCACCCTCTTTAGAATGGTTCTGCATTGCTGAAGAATAGCTGAATTCCGTATGCCTTGCAGTAGGAGCTCCGACGATACCCCATAAATTAGGCCCTATTTTATTAGGCTCATTTTTTGCAATAGTGTGACATACCGCACATTTTGTAAACACTTGCTTGCCTGCTTCATGGTTGGCAGTAGACATAATAGCAGCCATATCTATAACTGTAGGCAAACCTTGCGGTGCAGAAGTATTCGATGTAGTAGTTTCCGCCACATCCACTTTAAACCCTTTTTTTAAAGGGAAAGGGTGAGGGATATAAAACATACTTCCTATATTAGCGCTCATTATTATAGTGAACATTGCAATTGCAATCGCTATAATAATTTTATCAAACTCAAAACTTTCCCTCACAAAACCACTCGTCCATTAAAAAAATTATATTAAATATTATATTTATAAGACTAATATTTCAATAAAAAAAGGGCAACTACTAAGTTGCCCTCTCATCTAATTATAAAATTAGCACTATTCTCTTCTATCACCCATGAAACGGAGTAAATGAATAAATATATTGATAAAGTCCATATATAAATTTAATGCTCCGTAAATAGCAACTTTAGAAGCAATCTCTCCGCTACCGCCTACAGCATAATATGTATGCTTAATTTTTTGTACGTCATAAGCAGTAAGACCGATAAATATGAAAAGACCAATTAAAGATAGCATAAATTCCATCATAGAGCTTTTTAAAAATATATTTACAACTGATGCTATGATAACTCCAATCAAGCCCATAATTAAAAATGAACCAAAATTGGTAAGATCTTTTTTAGTTGTATAACCATAAATGCTCATAGCTCCGAACACTGAAGCAGTAATGAAAAATACTCTTGCTATACTGGTTCCGGTGTACATCATAAATATTGAAGACAATGATAAGCCTATAGTTGCAGCATAAACCCAAAAAGTTGTTTGCACAGCCTGCAAGCTTAATCTTTGAAAAGATGCGCTTAAAAAAAATGCAATCCCGACAGGCGCAAGCATTACCACCCATACGAGCGGGCTACCGAATATCGCTTGCATCATTGCTTCTGAAGTAGAGACCGTAAATGCAACTACCCCGGTTAAGATTAAAGCAAAAGCCATATATTTATATATAGCTACCATATAATCCCTTAGCCCCATATCGTATGTAGCTTGGGAGGGGGCATAGCCTGCCTGATTTAATTTTGTATAATCCATTTTTACCTCTTCGTTATCCAGTAAATCATTAAAACATTATTTCTAAATATAATACATTTTAATGAGTTTTCAAGATGTATGGTGTAATTAAACAATCTTTAATAATTTCGGATAAATTTAAAACATTAACCCGATGCTTATACCTACGATAAATATAGCTATAATTTTTAATGAGCTAAAAGGCATGGTTTTAGGTTCCGGGCGGTTATTTATCTTAAGACCTTGAGTATCAACATTTTTTTCCATTTTATCAAAAAAGCTTAGCATCTTATCAACAGCTTTAGGCAAGTCATGAGAAAATTTAATTATATTAGCTTTAGTATCTTTAATTCTAGCTTTTATCCCGAAATTTTGTCGAGCCCAATCTTTAATCCATGGTTCAGCTAATTGCCACATATTTACTTCCGGATATAAGGACTGACCTGTTCCTTCAACAGTCACCAACGTTTTTTGCAGGAGTAAAAACTTCGGCTGGATATTCATATCAAATTTTTTACTGATTTCAAATAATTGCTTTAATAATTTACCTATAGATATTTTATTTACCGGCATGCCTACTATTGGTTCGCCGACACTCCTGCAGGCTAAGGCGAAAATTTCACGGGATTGCATATGAGGAACATACCCCATTTCAAAATGTATATCGGAAACTGCTTTATAATCTCTGGTGATAAAGCCGTATAATATTTTTGCGACAAATACTCTATCTTCTTTTTCCAGACTTCCCATAATTCCGAAATCAATCAAAACAATTTTTCCTGCACTATTAATCATTACATTTCCGGGGTGGATATCTGCATGAAAAAATCCGTCTCTGTAAGCTTGGTTGAAGAAAGTAATTGCTAAGTTTTTAGCAATTTGTTGTAAGTTATGGCCTGCCTTAATTAATTTTTGGCGTTCATTAATCGGTATTCCATCTATCCATTCTTGGGTTAACACTCTTTTAGAAGTTAAATCCCACCGCATTTGTGGAATATATACGGAATCATCATTAGCAAAGTTTTCTCGGAGTTGGTCAGCGGCAGCTCCTTCGATCCTTAAATCCGTTTCAATGCTTACTGAATGCTCAAGGGTCTTTACTACCTGATCCAGTTTAAAACTTTTAAGGTGAGGGAAAAAAAATAATAGAAACTCGGTAATAAAATAAAAAAGTTTTAAATCATTATTGAACTTCTTCTCTATATTAGGTCGCAAAATTTTTACGGCAACAGGCTCATTATCAAATGTTACTGCTTTATGAACTTGTGCAATTGATGCTGCTGCCACGGGAGTTTTATCAAACTCTTTAAATAAGTTATCGAGAGAGGTTTTAAATTCTTTTTCTAAAGTTCTTTCTACGCCTGCAAAATTAAAAGGAGGAACTTTATCTTGCAGTTTTGACAAAGAGCTTGATAAACTTTCACCGATAATATCAGGCCTTGTCGATAGGGTCTGACCTAGTTTTACAAAGGAAGGGCCGCTTCTAAGGAGAAAATTATTAATTTGGTTACCCATCTCTCGTATAGTTCTTTCTCTACTTGAATTGTTTGATAAAACTAATTTTAACAGAGAATAAGGAACACCGCTAAGAAGCAATATTAGAAGAATTCTAAGTAATCTAAAAGTATTCGCTATAAAATTGATCATTTCCTATGGGTTTATTTAACTCTGCGCCATATGCGTTTTTTGGCATAATAAAACAATATAGTAAATACTAAAGTGAAGATGATAACTTTAATCCCTAGGCCTTTTCTCTCTTCCATTTCCGGCTCGGATGCCCATTGTAGAAAATTAACCACATCTTTGGTCATCTGCGCAGTAGTCGCAATCGTGCCGTCAGTATATTCTACCTGGTTATCGGTAGTTATGGGAGGCGGCATGGCAATCTGCCCACTACCGTTTACAAAATAAGGATTATAATACATGTTTTCACCAAGCTTAACTCCTTTAGGAGGAACTGATTGATAGCCGGTCAATAATGAATAGATGTAATCAGCACCGCCTTCTCTAGCCTTAACCATAAGAGACAGATCAGGAGGGAAAGCCCCGTTATTTACTGCCCTGGCAGCCTGCTCATTCGGATAGATGAGCGGGAAATAATCCGAAGGTCTGCCCGGTCTTTCAAACATTTCGCCTTCCTGGTTAGGTCCGTCTTGAATATTATAACCTGCAGCAATCGCTTTAACTTCTTCTTCCGTAAAGCCCAAGTCAGTTAGGTTTCTAAAAGCAATCCTTTTAAGAGAATGGCAAGCTGAGCACACTTCTTTATATACTTTTAATCCTCTCTGAATAGATTGCCGATCAAAAGTGCCTTGTACTCCGTCAAAAGACCAATTAACATTTTTTAATTCAGGCCCGTGTTCAGAGCTAGCAAACGCAGTATTGCCATAAAAAATAAACAAAATTAATAATAATTTTCTAAGCTGCATAGATAAAAATATAAATCCCCGAATATTAAATTCAAATAAACTTAACATATAATTAGCCCTTTGTAGAGCAAATTTTTCAATATCAATAGGTTATGAATTTTTATAAATTTTAAAATAAAAATAAGTTAAATTAGCAAAGTAAAGATGCATTTTATATTTTTTGGTATTTAAGTTTTGTTCTTTATCACTTATAAACGCATGTTACCGCTTGCTTGTAGCATAATAAATGTTATAAATTTTGAAAAATATAATATTAAAGTTTATGCATACATCTACAACTAAAAGAGTTTTTTCAGGATTGCAACCGACCGGTAATCTTACCCTCGGCAACTATTTAGGCGCAATTATGAATTGGGTGAAAATGCAAAATGAATATGAATGTATCTTTTGCTTAGTAGACCAGCATGCTATAACGCTACCTCATGATCCAAAACAGTTAAGACAAAATTTACTTACAAATCTTGCTGCATATCTTGCCTGTGGTCTTGACCCGGAGAAATCAATAATTTTTAATCAGGCAAGTGTTAGCGCTCATGCTGAGCTCGCATGGATTTTTAGCTGCATTACACCGCTTGGTTGGTTGAATCGTATGACTCAGTTTAAAGAAAAGGCCGGTAAAGACAGAGAAAATGCGTCGCTCGGTTTATATTCATATCCGGTGTTAATGGCCGCTGATATATTATTATATCATGCAACGCACATACCAGTTGGTGATGATCAAATTCAGCATATTGAACTTGCTCGGGATATTGCCGGCGCTTTTAATCGTAGGTTCGGGAGTGAGTATTTTAAGCTTCCTAATGCGATTACTCACAAAATTGCAACCCGTATTATGAGTTTGCAGGACGGAACTAAGAAAATGAGTAAATCCGACCCGTCGGATTGGGCGCGAATTAATTTAATAGATGATAATGATATTATTGCCAAAAAAATTAAGAAAGCGAAAACCGATGCAATAGGAGAGATTTATTATGATAAAGAAAACCGCCCTGAAATTTCTAATCTCTTAACCATATATGCCACTTTAGAAAATAAATCTATTGAGGAAGTTAGCGCTAAACTTTCCGGGTTTAACAATGCAAAATTTAAAGATGCACTAAGCGAACTTTTGATTGAGAAGCTTTCTCCGATTAGAACGAGTATTAACGACTTAGTTAAAAATGAAGATTATCTCTTAAGTGTATTTGAAAGCGGTAAAGAGAGGGCAAATGAAATCGCCTCAAAGACTATTAATCAAGTGAAAGAGATAGTCGGATTCATTTTATAAAGCAGTATAATCCTGCTTATTATATTGCTTGATTCTGAAGAATTGTAAAGCCGTTTGAACGAACATTTAATTTATTTTAATTACAAATTATAAAATCAGGCTATTTAATATAGCCTGATTTTATAAATAGTTATATTAGTTATATATATAATTTAATGAACAAATTTCTTTAGAGATTTTATACTATCATCAATTAAATCTAATTTAATGTTTTTATCTAAATCTTCAATCAGCATTTGTTGTACAATCGCAAGAGCAGAATCGACTGCTTCGGTTTTAATATCTCTGATGATTTGCTGTTCTTGTTGGGAAATTCGTTGCATAGTAAGCTCTAAGCGTTTCCGGGTAATTTTCTCAGCTTGCTTTTTTGATTCTTCTAATATGGATTTAGCTTCAAGGTGAGCTTTATCAAGAATATCTTTGGCATTTTGTTTGATATTATCATGCTCAATTTTGATCGCTTGAAGCATACTTAAAGCATTTTCTTTAATTTTAGCAGCTTCATTCAAATCATGTATAATTTTATCCGTTCTTTCATCTAAAGTTTTTAAAACAATTGCCTTTACCGGCTTAAATATGGCGCCAATAAATATTATAAAAGATGCTAAAACCCAAAAACCTTCATTGAACATACTATCTACCTTAATTTACTTTTTGTGAGCTATTATGAAACTCATCTAAAACAGTTTTAAAAATTTCTTCACTTAGATCTTTTACTACAGACGGCAACTCACTTTTTAACTGAAGCTTTATAACTTCTAACTTATTAAGGTCTTCAGCTGTTTTTTCGGCAAGGGCTGTTTCAAATTCTTTGATTTCCTTATCGCTCGCTTTTTTAGCTTCTAAAACTACGTCGGCTTTTAAGTTTAAAGCCTTAGTTCTAGCCTCACTTAACGTAACGGCAATTTCAGATTTTAAAGCCTTATGATTTGTAATCATTTTTTCAGCCTCAACTAAATCTATCTTCACTCTTAATGCTCTATTTTTCACTACTTCACTTATTGTCGGTAAGAAAAACTTAGCGATAAACAAGTAAAGCAATGGAAAGATTGTAGCCAGCCAAAATAATTGTAATGAAAATGAACTTATATCAAGCTGAGGCATAAAATTTTCCAAAAACCAAATTATACAAAATAATTACTGCTTTAGCAATAAATAAACTATCTTTTTATTGAAGAGTATTTTTATACTACAAAAAGCAGCATTAATGCGATCAAGAATGCAAATAGTCCCATAGCTTCAGATAAAGCAGCTCCGATAAATGCACTTCTGGTAAGTTTTGACTCTACGGAAGGATTTCTGGATATTCCGTTTAACAAGCCCACGAAGATATTACCAACACCAAGCGCCGCGCCTAACATTCCCAAAGCTGATAAGCCAACCCCTATATATTTTAATCCGATATTAATTCCTTCAGTCTCCATGGTTTACTCCTAAAAATTTATTAATGTAAGTTAATGGCATCGTTTAAGTACACGCAGCTTAAAATTGTAAAAATATATGCCTGTAGTACAGCGACGAATATTTCAAATCCTTGCATTATTGTCAAGAACGCAAATGGAAAAATTCCTAAAGTAAGCCCACCCATAATGGTAAATGAGGCAAGGAGCTTCATTACAATGTGTCCGGCGGTCATATTTGCTGCAAGCCTTACGGCTAAGCTAACAGGCCTTGAAAGGTAGGAGAAAAGTTCAATTAATATCATAAGCGGGGCAAGTAAAGAAGGGGTTCCTTCAGGTAGAAATAATGAAAAATAATGGAACCCATGTCTTACAAAGCCTAAGATAGTTATAGCTATGAATATGCCGGCAGCTATTGCAAAGGTTACGATAATGTGACTGGTAATTGTAAAGCTATAAGGAATCATCCCTAGTAAATTACAGAAGAGTACAAATATAAAAGTAGTAAAAATAATCGGCATATATTTTTTGCCTTCTGAGCCGGTAGTGCCTTCTATAATGCCGTCAACGAGCTCATATAGCATTTCTGCCGAAGTTTGTAAGCGGCCGGGAATGAGCGCTTTCTTTCTTATGCTTAAGCTTAAAAAGAGCACGCAAGTTATTAGGGTGATTAACATTAAAAGGGCTGAGTTATTAAATGATATGTCTATTCCAAAGAGTTCTAAGTGAAATAGTTCTTGAATTTTAAACTGTTCTAATGGGCTATGCATTATTTTCTCAATTATTTTTTATTAATTTCAAATTTTTTTAAATGCTTATAAAAATTATAGAAGCCGCCGGCAGTACCTAATATAGTAAATAAAAATAATGTTAGAGGCAAAGTTCCTAAGGATTTATCAATAAAATATCCTAGCGATGCTCCAACAATCAAGCCCGAAAAAAGGTCAACCAGTAATCTTGAATAATCAAATCTCTCAGGATTATTTGAGCTATCCTCTTTTTGTTTTATTTGCTTGATTTTGTCCTCTAATTCTTTCAATACCGGTACCGAGAGTATCTATAGCCGTATAACAATATTAAGTTATATTGAAAAGTCAACAATGATCATATTTTTAGTTATATATACCTCTTATATTTTAAGTTAGTTAAGATGAAAATATTCCTTTTGCTGCTTATATGCTAGGTTTGTCGGGTTTTAGGCAGCCTTTGTATTCTTTTGATCTTAGTTTTTATTTAATAAAACTTTAACTTATAAATAATTGATTTATCAGCATTTTGTTCGTAAAATTACTTCAATATAACATTAATTATTGAAAGTAAATAAGATGATCTCATGTTTAAATAAAAGCACTATAACCAGAGAATTTTTAGCCAGGGCTATAAAAAGGGAAAGCGGAATTAATATAACTAAATCTTCTGAGATGGTTGATCAGCTGATTAATTTTTTGATCTCCAGAATTTGTGAAGACTATGAAATTAAAATCAGGCTTTTCGGATCTTTTATTTCTAAATCTAAGAAAGAAAGATTAGGGCGTAATCCTAAAACTATGGAAGAGGCAACCATTCCGGCTAGAAAAGTTGTGAAATTTAAAGTTGCACCTAAGCTAAAAAAGAGGATAAATGATAATATACATTTAATCTCATAAAAAATATAAATGCTTATTGATACACATTGCCACCTGGATTTTGATGAATTTAAAGCTGATTTCGAAGATGTGATTAAACGCGCAAAATTAGCAGGTGTTATTGCAATGCAGACTATTTGTACAAACCTTGATGAATGGGAAAGAATTCATAAATTAACCAAAAATGACTTTCCTATTTTTTGCTCGGTCGGTACTCATCCTTTGAATATTAAGGATACCAGGATTTATAAAGCAAAGGAAATTGCAGCTATATGCAATAACAACAAAGTAATCGGAATCGGCGAAACCGGCCTTGATTACTATTATGATACCGAGCATAAAGTTTTGCAGCATGAATCATTTGTTGAGCATATAATAGCAGCACAAGAAACCGGCTTACCTCTTATTATACATACTAGAAATGCTGATTCGGATACTATAAATATTTTAAGAGAATACAAAAAGCAAAAAGATTTTAGTGCAGTTTTACATTGCTTTACTTCCTCAGAGAAGCTTGCCATGGAAAGTTTAGAACTAGGATTTTATATTTCTGCTTCAGGAATTGTCACTTTTAAAAATGCACACGATTTGCATTCATTGTTTAAAAAGATTCCGCTGGAGAAGCTTTTAATTGAAACCGATGCACCTTATCTCGCGCCGACACCTCTAAGGGGTAAAAGAAACGAGCCTAGCTTTGTTAAGCATACAGCAGAATTTTTAGCTGATTTAAGGGGGGAAAATTTTGAGCATTTCTGCCAAGAGACTACACAAAATTTTTTCAAGCTGTTTAACAAGGCGAAATTAAATTGAAGCTGAGGTGAGATATGAAGTGTACGATTTTAGGATGTGGTGGTTCAAATGGAGTGCCTGAAATCGGATGTGAATGCGTGGTCTGCAAATCAGAAAATCCTAAAAATCACCGAACGCGTGTATCAATATTAGTGGAATCGGACAATGCAAAAATCTTAGTAGATACTTCTACTGATTTAAGGCAACAAGCGCTAAATAACAAAATAAAGTATGTTGATGCTGTTTTATACACTCATGATCACGCCGATCATGTTGCAGGAATTGATGATATAAAATTATTAAGTAAAGATAAAAAGCCTATTCCCGCATATATGGATGAAAGGACGCATGCTTTTTTAATGCAGAGATTCCCTTATATATTTAAACAGTTCAGCCCGCTTTATCCTCCTCGTTTAACCTCGGTTATTATAAAAACAGACGAAAATTTTATGGTTGGAGATATAAGGGTGCAAAGCTTCCCTCAAATTCATGGTGGTATACATTCCTTAGGTTTTAAATTCGGGAATCTCACATATTCTACTGATCTTAACAAGATACCTGAATTGAGTTATAAGTTATTGGAAGGTACAGAGGTGTGGATTTTAGATTGTATGCGTTATTATTGGATGCCTTCACATGCTTATCTGGAGCTTATATTGAATTGGGTAGCAAGAGTAAAGCCGAAGCTTACCGTTCTGACGCATATGGCGCACACCATGGAATATGATGAACTGAAGCGAATATTACCCAAGCATATAATTCCTGCATACGACGGTATGGTAATTGATTTGTAAATATTTGTTGTTAGCAATGATTCTTTCTTTTATTATAAGCATTAATAAAAGCTTGCAAAAATAAATATTTCTCTTAATATGCACCTTCTAAGAATTATTTATAAAAAGCATATTTGCTCAAGGAGTACGAGATAAAAATGACAAAAATGGCGTTTTACGATTCAATTTTTATATTAAGGCAGGATATTTCCGAGGCTGATGTTCACAAAATTGCTGGCAAGTTTATTGATATTGCTACAAACTTAGGCGCTACTCTTATAAAGAAAGAATATTGGAGAGTAAGGCAGCTTGCATACATTGTGAAAAAAAATAAAAAGGGTCATTACGTTTATCTTGGGTTGTCAGCTTCTTCGGATGTAATTAAGGAATTAGAACGAAATTATAAAATTGATGAAAATGTTATAATGTTCTCTAATATTAAAGTTGATAAAATTGATGATGCACCGACGCCTATGATGCAAGCTCCTTCTGATATCGGTAGCTTTGGTGAAGCGGCCGAAGTATAAATTTAAATAAAAAAGGTTTGTATGTCTGAAAATAATATTATTTCAAATTCAGTGCTTTTTAATAGAAAGCAATATAGTAAAAAAGGTTCGCGTTGCCCATTAAGCGGTAAAGATGCACCAGAAATTGATTACAAAAACATTCAATTGCTTAAAAAATTTATTTCAGAAAAGGGTAGGATTTTACCAAGTAGGATTTCTTCAGTTTCTGCTAAAAAGCAAAGAGAATTAAAGAATGCGATTAAAAGAGCAAGAAATATCGCATTATTACCATTCACAACCATTTAAGTTCAGAGATAAAACATGCAAGTTATTTTAATTGAATCAGTAGATAAGCTTGGGAAAATAGGGGAAATAGTAAACGTTGCTGACGGTTTCGGCAGAAATTATCTCCTTCCACGCAAAAAAGCAATCAGAGCTACAAAAGATAATATTGCCTACGTTGAACAACAAAGAGCAACTATTGAAGCAGAGAACTTAAAGAAACAGGAAGCTGCTGAAGAATTATCTCAAAAGCTTGTCGGGGTTGGGGTAGTTATTGTTAGGCAAGCTGCGGAAGACGGAAGGCTATATGGTTCTGTTACTGCCAGAGACATAGTTAATGCAGTAAAAGTTGTATCGGAAATTGTGATTTCGCCGGATAGTGTGGTAATTACTTCTAAGTTTAAAGAAATCGGAGTTTATGAGGTTACCTTAAATCTTCATGCAGAAGTAAAAGCTAAAATTGCTCTTAGTATTGCAAGGACTGAGCAAGAAGGAAAAGCAAGTTTGCAAGCTTCTACTATTCAAGTCGCAAGTTAAGCTTACACTCTTATATAAAGCTTTTTACTAAAGCTATATAACAAGTCAATTTTAAAACCTCTTAAAGGCAAACTTTAGGAGGTTTTTTATTAAAAGAATATAGATAAGATTTTTGTGATAGCTAATATTGTATATTTTTATTTAATGTGAGCAAGACACCTATAGTCGTAATAAAAATATTCATTTATGAATTTTTGCGTGAATATAAAATGTAGGATAGTTTTCGATTGCAGTTTAAATGAGACAACTAGAGGTCGCAACATTTATTTCAAACTTCCGACCTTTTTTCAAAAAAGTTAAAGATTTTAAAAAATTGTAGTTATTGGAAAATTATTTTTCTAAAGTGAAAATGACAAGTACTGTTATAAATAAACAAACAATAACTGATCAGATATATAATGTCATTTCAAATATCATCCCACCAGATACACTTAGGCAAACTCATATTGAGAGTACCTTCACGCGAATTAAAAACGGAGTGCTAATATTTCAAAGCTTAGAACCTTAGAACCTGATATACCTAAAAAGCATCTTGTTTCTTATTTTGTTTTATTTGATGAGAAAAATTCTAAACTTTATCTTATTAATCATAAGTAAAGCACAACTTCGGCTTCTGCCCGGAGGGCATTTTGAAATCAATGAAGACTACCAAAGAAATTGTCAAGCGTGGGTGGTTTAGAAGAATTAAATTCAAGATGAGTTTAGTGGAGTTCAAATGGTTTGAGTTTAGTGAAATCCCCTATGCATAATCTGATCCTAACCTACAGAGGTTTATTAATGAGTTATAAAAAATCATGTGAATAGTTGCTTTTTAAACTATAACCAACCTTTCTTTTTAAAATAATAATAAGGGGCAATAGCAGAAATGATTATAAATAAAATTGCTATCGGGTAACCGTAGGTCCAATCCAATTCAGGCATATTATGAAAATTCATACCATAAATACTTGCAATTAAGGTTGGCGGCATAAATACGGCAGCCGCAACCGTAAATACTTTAATTATCGAGTTTTGTTCAACGCTTAGCATTCCGAGTGTAGCATCCAGTAAAAAGCTTATTCTTTGCGAAAGGAAATTAGCATACTCGGTTAGGGATATAACCTCTCTGGTAATAGTTTTAAACTTAGCACGCGTTTCTTTCCGGCTCGGGTTCTTTAAAGTATCAATTTGACTATAAAAAATAAGCATACGGTTAATACTAAGTAAGCTTTCACGATTCTTAGAAATTACGTTACCGGTACGCCCGACTTTCTTTATAACATTGTTATAATAAAATTTAGAATTATCTTTGATTTGATTATTACCCTTTACCACTTTCTTTTCAAAAATACTTTTTAAAATACTATCAAGCTCATTTCCGGATTTTTCAAGCGCATCTGCTATTCTATCAATTAATGAATCAATTAATCCTTCAAGAACAATTTCAGGAGAAGAACAAATTTCAGGTTGCCTCATTGCGCGTGCGGCAAAGTTATTAAATGGTCGTGGTCTATGATATCTTAGAGTAACTAAATAATTCGGAGTTATAATAAATGTGATAGCCGTAGCATCGGGATATTCGGATTCAGCTTTATGAAGAGCGGTAACGGTCATATAATAAGCATCTCCCTCTTTATAAAAAGGACTCATTACCTCAAATTTATTCATCTCCTCACGAGTCGGAGCATCAATATTTAATGATTTTTCAATAAATTTTTCTTCTTCAATAGTAGGTTCTAAAAGATCAAGCCAAACACAACCTACAGGTATAGTGTTGCCCGGTTCTAATTCTACTTTATTCAATGTGTTGTTAATATTTATATATGCGATAATCATGACTACACTCTTGACAACTATGCTTGTTTAGTAAAGTCTTAAATAAGAATATATTTTTAAATGAAAAAACGAGCAAAGCAACATTTTTAAATAGTAAATGTGTTTGGGGGGAGAAAAAAATGCTTTTAATAGTAGGAATAATAATCATACTCGGAGCGGTATTCGGCGGATATGCTCTGCATGGCGGTAGTATAGGAGTTATTCTTGAGGCATTACCGTTTGAGATGTTAGTAATCGGCGGTGCCGCAGTCGGTGCAACAATTGTAGGTAATAAAACCAGCACTTTAAAAAAATGTTTATCCGATGTTGTTAAGTGTTTTAAAGGAACGAAATGGTCTAAGAAAGATTACCAGGATCTTTTATGTTTACTCTTTTTAATTACAAAAACAATTAAAACTAAAGGAATATTAGTAATTGAAGAGCATATTGAAAAGCCTAGTGAAAGCTCTATATTTAGCCAATTTCCAAAAATACTAGCTGATCAGTTTGTTATCAGTTTTATATGTGATACTTTAAGGATAGTTACCATGAGTCTTGAAGATCCCTACCAAATTGAAGATAATATGCAAAGGCAATTGGATAAATATGCTCATGAAGTTACGGCCGGTTCCGATGCATTGCAAACCATGTCAGACGGGTTGCCGGCGATCGGGATCGTAGCTGCGGTTCTTGGGGTTATAAAAACTATGGCTTCTATTGATCAGCCGCCTTCTGTACTCGGTATGATGATCGGTAGCGCATTGGTCGGGACATTCTTAGGAGTATTTTTAGCTTATTGTATTGTCGGCCCTATGTCGAATAAAGCTAAGGCAATTCATATGCAGGATTTGCAATTTTTATTTATTATCAGAGATACAATTATTGCGCATCTAAAGGGGAATGCCCCCCAAATTTCGGTAGAGATCGGTAGAGGTAACGTACCGGGGGTTTATCAGCCGACATTTTTTGAACTTGAAGAAGCAATGAAAGATTTAAAAGTTGAAAATAAAGAAGCTGCGCCTCAATCAGATTGATATAATAGTTTAATTGGTGTACAAAAAGTATTAGGTTATAAAATCATACATTTACAAATGTTACACGAAAAAGATCGCATATTTACCAACCTTTACGGAGAGTCCTCTTTTACTTTAAAAGAAGCTAAAAAAAGAGGCGATTGGGATAATACCAAGAAAATTTTACAGAGTACGCCGGAGCAAATTATTGATGAAGTTAAACTCTCAGGGCTCAGAGGAAGAGGGGGTGCAGGTTTTTCCACAGGAGTAAAATGGTCTTTTATGCCTAAGTCTACTCCGGACGGCAGGCCGTCTTATCTTGTAGTTAATGCTGATGAAAGTGAGCCGGGAACCTGCAAGGATAGGGATATTATACGTAATGAACCTCATAAGTTGATTGAGGGTTGTTTAATATCAGGTTTTGCAATTAGAGCTAAAGCTGCATTTATCTATATCCGCGGTGAGTATTATAATGAAGCGGTCGTTTTGCAACAAGCCATAGATGAGGCATATGAAGCCGGGTTAATCGGCAAAAATGCTTGCGGTATAGGGTATGACTTCGAGGTTATTTTACATAGAGGAGCAGGAGCTTATATATGCGGTGAGGAAACTGCATTACTTAATAGCTTAGAAGGAAGAAAGGGGATGCCGAGGCTTAAGCCTCCTTCATTCCCGGCAGCGGTCGGTTTATACGGGTGTCCGAGCACGGTAAATAATGTTGAAACCATTGCTGTAGTTCCAACAATTATGAGAAGAGGTGCTTCATGGTTTACTTCGATAGGGAAGCCTAATAATGCAGGTACTAAAGTATTTTGTATTTCAGGCCATATAAATAAGCCGTGTAATGTTGAAGAAGCTATGTCAATACCGCTTAAAGAGCTTATAGAGAAGCATGCCGGTGGAGTAAGAGGCGGATGGGATAACCTGCTTGCAGTTATTCCCGGCGGGTCTTCGGTTCCGCTGCTGCCAAAGAGTATTTGTGATGAAGTGTTAATGGATTTTGATAGTTTGAGAGCGGTAAATAGCGGGCTTGGGACTGCAGCCGTAATCGTAATGGATAAATCAACCGATATAATCGCGGCAATTGCCAGGTTGTCGAAATTTTATATGCATGAATCATGCGGGCAATGTACGCCTTGTCGCGAAGGAACCGGATGGCTTTATAGAATTATGAAAAGGTTTGTTAAGGGTGAAGCTGATATTGAAGAAATAGATAAATTATTTGATTTAACCAAGCAGATAGAAGGTCATACGATTTGCGCTCTCGGAGATGCGGCAGCGTGGCCGATTCAAGGATTGATCAGACATTTTAGAGGTGAAATCGAGGACAGGATTAATAAGTATAAAAGAACACATAAAAAAGTAGCATAGATTCCCAATAAAAATGACCAAAAAGAAAAAGCCGTATAAAAAGAAGGCGAGTAGTAAAAAAAGCTTTAAAAAAAGAGTAATAATTCTTTTTTTTAAAGTAGGCTTTGTTATTTCCTTAATATGTGTTTCCTTGATTCTTTTAATAATTGCCTACTATTCTTCGGATTTACCTAATATAGCGCAAGTTTATGAATTTAAAAAACAACCGAGTTTTACCGTATTGGACAGAAACGGCCGGATTTTGGCTAACTATGGAGATTTGCAGGGAAGGGATTTAAAATTCGAGCAAATCCCAAAAACATTGATCCAAGCTGTGGTAGCAATTGAAGACAGAAGGTTTTTTGAGCATCAAGGTGTAGATGTTTGGGGAATAATACGTGCAATATATAGAAATAAAAAAGCCGGAAAAGTTGTTCAAGGAGGAAGCACTATTACCCAACAGTTAGCGAAAATTGCTTTTCTAACTCCTGAAAAAACTTTTAAGCGCAAAATCCAGGAAGCATTGATTGCAATCAAGCTGGAAAAAAAATATAGCAAAAAGGAGATAATGCGACTTTACTTAAATAGAGTTTATCTAGGCAAAGGAAACTTTGGGGTTGATGCGGCAGCAAAATTTTATTTCGGGAAATATATAGAAAAAGTCAGTTTGTATGAAGCTGCGATATTGGCCGGTATGCTTAAAGCGCCGAGCAAATACGCGCCTGCTAATAACCATGAGCTATCAATAAAACGTGCAAAGCAAGTGTTATCCGCTATGGAAGAAGAAAATTATATTACTCATACAGATATAAAGAAAGCTATTCCTCCCTTAATTATGGAGCGGGGTAATGCCAGAGGCGCTTTGCAAAATCCTTATTTCTCCGATTATGTGATTGAACAGTTACCTCTCTATCTTACTGCTAATAATCAGGATGTAAAAATTTATACAACTTTAGATTTAAATTTACAAAAAAGACTGGAAGAAGCGATATTAGAGAATATGAAAAATGCTAAAAGCAAATCCAATGCTTCCGAAGCGGCGGCAGTAGCCATAAATAGGCGAGGGGAGATTGTTGCCTTGGTTGGCGGAGTCTCATATAACAAGAGCCAGTTCAACCGAGCTACAAGTGCTAAAAGACAACCCGGTTCGGCATTTAAACTTTTTGTTTACCTTACGGCTTTAGAAAACGGGTATAGTAAAGAAAGCATAGTAATTGACTCACCAATTAAAATAAACAAATGGTCCCCGAGAAATTTTAGCCGCCAATATTTAGGAGAAGTTATTTTAGAAGAAGCTTTTGCTAAATCTATTAACACGGTTGCGGTAAAATTATCGGAAAGCTTGGGAAGAGAAAAAGTTATAAATACAGCAGGTAAGCTTGGTATAAAAGATAAGATGAAAAACCTACCGAGTATAGCTTTGGGCTCGGAAGTAACTTCTTTGCTTGATTTGTCTGGTTCATATTCGATAGTAGCAAACGGAGGATATAACATTAGACCTTATGCAGTACTAAAGATTACCGATAGAAGCGGAAAAGTTTTATATTTAAATAAAAACAATTCCTATAAAAAAGTTATATCAGACTCAGCTAATCAGCAAATTAAACATATGCTTGCCAAAGTAATTCAAAACGGAACCGGTAAAAAAGCTCATATAGCAGGAGCTGAAGTATTTGGTAAAACCGGTACTACGCAAGATTATCGAGACGCATGCTTTATCGGATTTACCGATTATCTGACGGTTGGCGTATGGGTAGGTAATGATGATAATACCTCTATGAAGAGAGTGATGGGCGGAGGACTGCCTGCTGAGATCTGGAAAGATTTTATGAAGAAGAATGTAGAAAAAAATCATGGAACTATATGGAAAAAAGTTGAGAATATCGGTAATGAAAAGAAATCAAATTCTATAATGAACTTCCTATCTTCAGTATTTAATAAAAAGGAGAAGGGAGAAACTATAGATAGTATAATTGAAAAAAATACGAAAAAATAATGCAGATTATAATAAATAGTTTAGTAGAGCTGGATAAATTTGCTGCAAATATTGCTCAAAAATTGGAAGCTGGAATGGTGGTTTGTTTAAGGGGTGATTTGGGAGCCGGAAAAACTACTCTATCAAGAAGTTTAATAAGGCATATTACCAAAAATCATAATTTAGAAATTACCAGCCCTACTTTTAATTTAGTACACTTATATAACGCCCCAAGGTTTAAAATTTGGCATTTTGACTTATATAGATTGAAAACGGCGGAAGAAGTATATGAACTTGGTATCGACGATGCTTTTAATGAGCTGGCAATTATTGAATGGCCGGAAATTATAGAAAATATATTACCAAGCAATAAAATAGATATATTAATAGAAATCGGTGAAAATGAAAATTCACGAATAATTACCATGAATAATTACCATGATTAATTAATTTTTTTGCCTGCTTCTGAGCTTGCCTGTTTTTATAATCTTCATAAAAGAGGAAACTTATTATATAATATAGCACTGCAACATGTATTGCCTGCCTTGTAAAGATGATAAAAACCCCGTATATTCAAATATATAGATAAATTAAACCATAAGAGAATGGACAATAACAAAATTGCTATTTATCCGGGAACATTTGACCCTGTAACTTTAGGACATTTGGATATTATTACAAGGTCAGCCAAAGTTTTTGAAGGTGTAATAGTCGCCGTTGCACAGGATAGCAAAAAAATTACTCATTTCTCATTTGAAGAAAGGGTGGATATGTTGAATTATGAGCTAAAGAGGCTGAAACTTGAGAATGTCAAGGCTAAAGCATTTAAAGGTTTACTAGTTGATTTTATTAAGACTGAGGGAGCAAGGATTATAGTTCGCGGGCTAAGAGCCTTGGCTGATTTTGAGTATGAGTTTCAAATGTCCTATATAAACCATAAATTATCGCCTGATATTGAAACCGTTTTCTTACCTGCTACCGAAAACGGCCATTTTATTTCATCAAGCTTTGTAAATGAGATAGCAAGACTGGGAGGCAACCTTAAGGGTTTCGTATCAGAGGAAATAGCAGCTAAAATTAAAGAACGTTACAGTAAGAAATGAAAAGACTTTTAATTATTTGCTTATTAGCCGGTTTGCTGCCCCTGAATGCGTTGGCAAGAGAGGTCGGAAAGGAGACCGGTTTACCGCTGCCGCGTTTTGTGGTTTTGAAGTCAAATAAATCTAATTTAAGAAACGGTGCAGGGATAAAGAATGCCATCAAATGGACATATTTGAAAAAAGGGTATCCGATGGAAGTGGTGGCGGAGTTTGAAAATTGGAGAAAACTAAAAGATATTGATGGAACAGAAGGTTGGATTAACGAGAATTTAATTACCGGTCGCAGAAATGTGGTCATTATAGGAAATAAATTTGAATTAAATTTGGATAAATATAAGTTAAAGCAACAAGAAATGGTTCTACTTAGGTATCCGGATGAGAACTCACATCCTATTGTAAAAGTTGAGTTTGGGGTAATTGGAAATATTAAGAAATGTGATAGAGAATGGTGTAAAATTAAAATTGAAGAATATACAGGCTGGATTAAAAAAATTAATCTTTGGGGAGTTTATCAAGAAGAAGTTATAGGATGATTGTTATGCAAAAAATATATTTGGGTTCAGATCACGCAGGGTTTAGCTTAAAAGAGAAGATAGCTGAACATCTTCGTGATAAAATATATAAGGTAATTGATTTGGGTACTAATAGTAATCAATCCGTAGATTACCCTGACTTTGCCGAAAAGTTGAGTGATAATGTTGCCGCCTGTGAGGGGGGAATCGGAATATTAATTTGTGGAAGCGGAATAGGTATGTCGATTGCTGCCAATCGACATCCGAAAATTAGAGCGGCACTATGCCATAATGCTTCATATGTAAAACTTGCTCGTGAGCACAACGATGCTAATGTTTTGGTGCTTGGAGCTAGGTTCTTACAGGAAAAAGACGCACTTGAAATGGTAGATGTTTTTCTTTCTACAGAATTTTTACAGGGCAGGCATAAAGAAAGAGTACAAAAACTAACAGATCTTTGATTGTCTTTTAAAGAAATATTATTAAACTCACAAAAAATAATTTAGTGAGGCTGATATGCCTAAAGATTTATCCCCTAATTTTCTTAATAATTTTTTCAAACAACCATTAGAGAGTTGCGATCCTGAGATTGCTTCATTTATTAATAAAGAGCTTAAAAGGCAACAAGATTCAATTGAACTTATTGCTTCGGAAAATATTGTTAGCCGAGCAGTATTAGAGGCGCAAGGTTCAATACTTACAAATAAATATGCCGAAGGCTATCCGGGAAGACGTTACTATGGCGGCTGTGAATTTGTTGATGAGATTGAAAAGTTAGCTATTGAAAGAGCTAAAAAATTATTCGATGTAGAGTTTGCAAATGTGCAACCGCATTCAGGTTCTCAAGCTAACCAGGCAGTGTTTTGTGCACTATTGGAACCAAAAGATAAAATATTAGGGCTATCCTTAGATTCCGGGGGGCATTTGACGCATGGATCAAAAGTAAATATTTCCGGAAAATGGTTTGAATCTTATTTTTATGGTGTAGTGAAAGAGACGGGCTACATAGATTATGACGAGATGTTAGACCTGGCAAAGGAGCATAAACCCAAATTAATTATTGCCGGTTGCTCCGCTTATCCGAGGTTTATTGATTTTAAAAAATGTCGAGAGATTGCGGATAAAGTAAATGCATACTTATTAGTCGATATGGCGCATTTTGCCGGTCAAGTAGCAGCAGGTCTCTATACAAATCCGGCAGAATTTGCCCATATTGTAACCACCACAACCCATAAAACTTTAAGAGGACCTAGAGGCGGGCTAATCTTAACTAATTATGAAGAAATCGCTAAAAAAATTAATTCGGCTGTTTTTCCCGGAATTCAAGGAGGGCCTCTTATGCATGTAATTGCTGCGAAAGCAGTGGCTTTCGGGGAAGCATTAAAACCTGAGTATAAGAATTATATGCAAAACGTTATAGATAATGCAAAAACACTTGCAGAAATATTAGTTGAAAGAGAATATTCTATTTTTACCGGGGGTACTGATTGCCACCTGTTATTAGTTGATTTGAGACCGCAAAAACTTACCGGTAAAGCGGCAGATGCTAGTTTGGAACGAGCACATCTTACCTGCAATAAAAACTCAATCCCTTTTGATACTGAAAAGCCTACCATTACTTCCGGAATAAGGCTAGGTACCCCTGCAGGCACTACCAGAGGATTTGGTAAAATTGAATTTAAAGAGATAGGTAATCTGATTGCAGACGTGCTTGACGGGCTAAAAAGCAACCTTGAAGATAATTCTGATATAGAGCAAAAAACAAGTATCCGAGTTAAAAGTTTATGTGAAAGATTCCCGATTTACTAAAATATTAAATAAATAAATTTAATATTAGTCGGGATTTTGTTATAAATAGATTTATTTGAGATTGAGGCAGCAATTAATGGAATATTTTTTATTAGAGAATAGAGAAGTAATTGCTATTTCAGGTACTGACAGGGGAAAGTTTTTACAAGGTATTATTTCCAATGATATCGGTAAGATTAACCTTGATTCTTATATTTATGCTTTGATGCTAACACCGCAAGGTAAGCTTCTATATGATTTTTTTATAATTGAAAGAGATAATAGCTATTTGCTTGATTGCCCGAAACCTTTTGTTGAAGAAATTGTAAAAAAATTTAATGTTTATAAATTGCGGTCGGATATTAGTATAGATCGGCTAACTGATCATAAAATTTTTGCGAGTTTTTCTAAGCTTAATAATCTTTTTTTACCCGATCCAAGGAATGCAGAATTAGGTTTTAGAGCAATAATTGATCCTTCTATTTCGCTTATCGGTGCTCCTCTGGATATTAGAAAGTATGACTTAAAAAGAATGGAGCTACTAATCCCGGACATGGTTAGTGATCTTGAGTCAGGTACTTATTTCCCTTTGGAGTTACATTTAGACGAATTAAATGCAATTGATTATAAAAAAGGCTGCTATGTCGGGCAGGAAGTGACAGCTAGGACTCATTATAGGGGAGTAGTAAGAAAGAACATATATAGAATTGAGGTTATTGACGGGGAGCAATTGGAGCCTAAAACAAATATATATTTAGGAGAGAAAAAAGTTGGCCAAACTTTAGGCTTTGTTGGAAGCCAAGGATTAGGGCTACTTAGAACTGAAGAAATTGAAACAGCAAAAGATCTATTATTCACGGCTCATCAATCATATATTAGGATTATATTTTAATAATCTATCAGTGAAAGATGATTATTATTAATGCTGCCGGCAATTTTTGTTAATTACTAAAATCTTTATGGTTTAAAGGCTGCCGGTATAGGTGGTATGTTTTTTATATATCACCTTTTTTATTTATTAAATTTATATAACTGCTTTTATTGTTGCTTTAATACTATGATATTAGAGTTATGCTTGGGTTACAAACTTTACATATTTTACTTAATTTTTTTATAGTTAAATAATAACAAATAAATATTTTAATCCGGAAGAGCCATTAGTTGCCGTTATTAAAGATTTATTATTAGTAAATTAATGCAAATAACTCTTAAGTATTTTAAAAATAAAGAAAAAAGATTGCTTAATTTTATTACTATTGACTATTTCACTTGTTCAACCTAAAGTTTGGTTAGTGTATTTGGAGGTTTGTATATGGATAAAGTAAGTATAAGAACTATTAAGATCTATGGTAAAGATGAGAAAGAGTTCATTACTGATTGGTTGGAAGGCCTCGAAGATATAAAAGCTAGAATTAAAATTTTAAGAAAATTGGATCGGGTAAAATTTAAAAAGTGTAAAGATCTTAAAGATTTGGGTAACGGGCTATTCGAGCTTAAAATAAATTATGGAGAAGGGTATTATATTTATTATACCAATTTAGAAAATGATACTATTTTACTACTTTACGGCGGAGAGTTATCCAGCAAAGAAAGTATTATTGAGCAAGCTAAGGAATATATGGCTGAGCACACTAAAAGGAAAGGTTATAGTTATTATCGCGAATATGATGAGCTTTTATTGGAAAGGCTCATGTTGGAAAAGGAAGCACAGCAGCATCTAGAGACTGCACTTGAGGAATTTATTGAAGATAGGGATAAGGCAATTTTTCTGCGCGCTTTGAGGGAAGTAGCCGTGGTGCAGGGAGGAATAGCAGAATTATCCGAGAAAACTAAACTTAATAGGCAAAGCTTACATAAAGCATTATGTCCCACTGCAAATCCAAAGCTGGATATTATTGGAGCTATAATAAAAGGTTTAGGATTTAAAATTAGAATAGAAGCTGATACTTAAGCTTATAAGTAGGAAGATAATTAATTTATATATAAAAAATTTAGACTTATACTTTATAACCATTTACTTCTTTTAATACCTTAAAAAATTGTTAAGTTGAAAAAATAATGTAGCTTAACAATTTTTAAGGTCAAAGAAATAGCAATAATTATATTTTAAAAATTTTATAACTTTTATAACTTAACAAAACTCTTTAAGTTTTACTAAAATATTATCTACTATATAATGCGCATCTGCGTTTCCGCTATTTATTTTAATATCTGCTTGCTCAAGAAGAGGGTATTGTTGTTCAATAAGGCTTTCAAGCACTTCCAGTTTATTCTCGCCATTTAATCCGGGTCTAGTATTCCTTCGCGAAATTCTTTCGTAGATGGTATCGATATCTGAATAAAGCCAAATAGAAATTGCCTTCTCTTTAATTAAATTTCTTACTTCTTCATTGGCGAAGCTTCCTCCTCCGGTAGAAAGAATGATAGTTCCGTACCTCAATACTTCCTTTATTATACTTTCTTCCTGTTTTTTAAAGTATTCTTCGCCGCGATAATCATAAATATCAACTATTTTTAATCCTTCGCGTTCTTCAATTACTTGATCACTATCGTAAAATTGCATATGTAGCTTTTTAGCTAACTTTTTACCGATAGTACTTTTGCCGCTTCCCATTATGCCGACTAATACAATAGGTTTTGTCACTTTTATTCTCATGTGCTTCCAATGCCCCTTGAATTTCTATTAAAATTTTTAAGCACAACTATAATTGCTTAAAACTTTATACATAAATTTCTATTTAATAGCCTATTACAAATTCAGGCTTTAGAAAAGATGTGTGAATTAAATAATTATAAATAATATTTGTTTATAATCAAGTTTTAGAATTTTGTTCTTTAATTACCAAAAGAATAAATATGTTTAAAGAATTGATTATACCGCAACTTGACCTGATTTTATTATTTTAATGGCTGTAATGATTTCATTTACCAATTCCTTAATCTCTTTAGCAGCCGGTGAGTTCGGTTGGGTTTCCGTAATACATTTGCCGTCTAAAAATGAGGAGGAGAATGCCACTCTATTTCCAATGGTGGTTTTTAGAATATTTTCTAAATTTTTAGTTAAAGTCGGTAAAATCTTAGAATTGGGTGGAACACGATTTAATAATATTTGATAAGGAATATTATTCTGCTTACAAAACGAAGTGGTGTTATCCGTTGCCCATAAATCGGTCGGGCTTGGTTGCATAGGTATAATAACTAAGTCTGAAGTGCGTATTGCTGTTTTTGCATCTGTTTCATTGTGAGGAGGGCTATCTATTATAATATAATCGTATTTCGTTTTAAGAGAAAAAATTTCATTTTGAACTTTCCACCCGGCTTTGGAGATAAGATTAATACCTGTAAACCCGTTGCCGTATCTTTCTTGTCTAATGCCATGCCAGCGGCTTAAGCTTCCCTGCGGGTCGATATCAATCGCCGCAACCCTTTTATTCATTTGGCTTAAGCTTACTGCAAGATGTGCTGCTATAGTAGTTTTGCCGCTACCGCCTTTTTGTTGTGAAATTGTAATCGTGCAGCAATCATCCATAAGATTCTCTATAAGTAATAATATCTTATAAGAGATTATAAACATTATACTAAAATTGCAATAACTCACTTTAGGTTGGAATAGTTGTTAAATAATTTGTAAACATTCAAAAAAGTCTTGACTCTAAGCATGGTTATAAATATTATCCGTCAACTAACTTATATATTTAAGTAGTATAATCAGATTATATTGTGCATGGAGATGATGTAAGATGCCAACAATAAACCAATTGATTAGGAAACCAAGGGCTGATAAGTCAGTTAAAACAAAGGTTCCTGCTTTAGAGAGATGTCCGCAAAGGAGAGGTGTGTGTACAAGGGTGTATACAACTACTCCTAAAAAACCAAACTCAGCGCTTAGAAAAGTGTGCAGGGTAAGACTAACAAATGGTTTTGAAGTTACTAGCTATATTCCGGGAGAGGGGCATAACCTTCAAGAGCACTCGGTAATATTGATTCGTGGTGGAAGGGTTAAAGATTTACCAGGTGTTAGATATCATACGCTTCGTGGAGTTCTTGATACTCAAGGTGTTAAGAATCGTAAGCAAGCTAGGTCAAAATATGGTGCGAAGAGACCAAAATAGTTAGAGGAAAATATGTCGCGTAGAAGAACAGCAGAGCAAAGAGTAGTAAATCCGGATGCAAAATATGGTAGTGTTGTTATTACTAAATTTATAAACAACATGATGTGTGATGGTAAAAGATCTGTAGCAGAAAAAATATTTTATGAAGCGGTGGAGTCGATAGCGGGAAAGTTAAGTCTTGAGCCTGCGGAAGCTTTCGAGAAAGGGTTGGAAAATGTAAAGCCTTTACTTGAAGTTAGGTCTAGAAGGGTTGGGGGTGCAACTTACCAAGTTCCTGTCGAAGTAAGAAAGAATAGGCAGTCAGCTTTAGCAATGAGATGGATCATCAATGCTGCAAGGCAGAGAAAAAGCGAAAGAACGATGGCTACAAGACTTGCAGCCGAGCTTCTGGATGCGATAAACCAGCGCGGTGCTGCTTATAAAAAGAGAGAAGATACGCATAGAATGGCTGAAGCAAACAGGGCGTTTGCTCATTATAGATGGTAATTAGGAAGGGGCGGAGTATATGAGTTCGAATACTGAAATTAAGAATTACAGAAATATTGGGATAATGGCTCATATTGACGCCGGAAAAACCACTACTACTGAGAGAGTGTTATATTATACCGGTAAGTCGCATAAAATTGGCGAGGTGCACGAGGGTGCGGCTACGATGGATTGGATGGAGCAGGAGCAGGAAAGAGGTATTACAATCACTTCAGCGGCTACTACTTGTTTTTGGCAAAAAGATGATGAGCAAGATAAAACCAA
Organism: Candidatus Jidaibacter acanthamoeba; assembly: GCF_000815465.1. NCBI lineage: Bacteria > Pseudomonadati > Pseudomonadota > Alphaproteobacteria > Rickettsiales > Candidatus Midichloriaceae > Candidatus Jidaibacter > Candidatus Jidaibacter acanthamoebae. Next base: position 50,360 of record NZ_JSWE01000180.1, read on the forward strand.
ATATAGAATTAATATTATTGATACACCCGGTCACGTAGATTTTACTATTGAAGTAGAGAGATCTTTGAGGGTTCTTGACGGGGCGGTAGCAGTATTTGACGGCGTAGCCGGAGTTGAGCCTCAATCTGAAACGGTATGGCGTCAGGCGGATAAATATAGTGTCCCGCGTATGTGTTTTGTTAACAAAATGGATAGAACCGGTGCAAATTTTTATCGTTGTGTTGATATGATGGTTGACAGGCTAGGGGCTTCTCCTGTAGTTGTTCAGCTTCCTATCGGTGCGGAGGATGTATTTGCCGGTGTAATTGATTTGGTTAAAATGAGGGCGATTATCTGGGAAGATGAGTCTTTGGGTGCTAAATATAATTATACCGAAATTCCAGCTGATCTAAAAGAGCAAGCTGAAGAATATCGTGTTAAGCTTGTTGAGGCTGCGGTAGAGATGGATGATGCGGCTATGGAAGCTTACCTGGGCGGAGAGGAAATTTCCGTTGATACAATTAAGAAATGTTTAAGGAAAGGTACGGTAACCGGTAAGTTTGTGCCCGTTCTTTGCGGTAGTGCGTTTAAAAATAAAGGTGTACAGCCACTGCTTGATGCAGTTGTTGATTACCTTCCGAGTCCGATTGATATTCCTCCCGTTAGTGCTATTAATGATAATACTGGTGAAGAAATAAAAATTGCAGCTGATACTAAAGGTAAGTTTGCAGCCCTCGCATTTAAGATTATGAACGATCCGTATGTCGGTACGCTTACATTTATCCGTATATATTCCGGCGTTTTAAAGGCCGGTACCAGTGTAATTAATACAGTTAAAGATAGTAAAGAAAGGGTTGGTAGGATGCTGTTGATGCATGCTAATGATCGTGAAGATATTAAAGAAGCTCAAGCAGGTGATATTGTTGCGCTTGCGGGGCTTAAAAATACAACAACTGGAGATACCTTGACTGAAGAAGGTAGTGCTATTGTTTTAGAAAGAATGGAATTCCCCGAGCCGGTTATTGAAGTTGCGGTTGAGCCGAAAACTCAAGCTGACCAAGAGAAGATGGGGGTAGCGTTATCACGTTTAGCAGCTGAAGATCCTTCACTTAGAATGAAAGTCGATCATGAATCGGGTCAAACCGTTCTCGCCGGAATGGGTGAACTTCACTTGGAAATCATTGTTGATAGAATGAAGCGTGAGTTTAAAGTTGAAGCAAACGTAGGTGCTCCGCAAGTTGCATATAGAGAAACTATCAATAAAGCTTACGAGATAGATTATACTCATAAAAAGCAGTCAGGCGGTGCCGGTCAATTTGCTAAGGTTAAAATCTTATTTGAACCATTACAGCCGGGTGAGAACTTTGTGTTTGAAAGTAAGGTTGTCGGCGGAAACGTGCCGAGAGAATATATACCTGCGGTTCAAAAAGGTATCGACCAAATTAGGCAAAGCGGGATACTTGCCGGATATCCGGTTATAGATTTTAAAGCAACTCTTCTTGACGGTGCTTACCATGATGTTGATTCAAGTGCGCTTGCATTTGAAATTGCAGCAAAAGCAGCATTTAGAGAAGGGGCGGCAAAAGCAAGTCCTGTTATACTTGAGCCGGTGATGAAAGTAGAAGTCATTACTCCGGATGAATTTATGGGTGATGTAATAGGGCATTTAAATAGTATCCGCGGCAGGATATTGGGTATGGATGCTAGGGGGAACGCACAAGTTATTAATGCTGAAGTGCCTCTTGCTACTATGTTCGGATATGTTAATACCTTAAGATCTATGACTCAAGGTAGAGCACAATATACTATGCAATTTGCACACTATGAACATGTGCCGCAACACGTTGCAACTGAAATAATTGCTAAGTCAGCTTAGTTTGATATTGAGAAAGGAGTTATAAAAAGATGGCCAAACAGAAGTATGAAAGGAATAAGCCGCACGTTAACATAGGTACGAT
>NZ_JSWE01000181.1 GCF_000815465.1 Candidatus Jidaibacter acanthamoeba
CCATCATTAAAGTATAGCCTTCCTCTCTTTTTCTGCTTTTTGGGGACTTTTAATCCTTCTTCACGCCAAATACGCTCAACTCGTTTATGGTTAACTTGCCATCCTTCAGCTTTTAGTAATGCTGTTATCCGGCGATAACCATAACGTCCATATTTAGTTGCTATATCTATAACATCTTTACGAAGAGCATCTTCATCATTAGCTTTTTTAGGTATATAACGCTGAACAGAGCGAGAGATAGACAATAATTTACATGCCTTACGCTCTGATATATCATATTTTTGACATGCTGATACTACTGCTTTACGCTTCTGCTCAGCGCTTATTAGTTTCCCTCAGCTACATCTTTTAGTATTAAATTACTAAGGGTAAGCTCAGCTATAGCGCGTTTTAAACGCATATTCTCAACTTCAAGATTCTTTAGACGTTTAGCCTGGGAAATCTCCATACCACCATATTCTTTACGCCATTTATAATATGTAGCATCAGAAATACCTAACTGTTTGCACATTCTGATAACGCTCTCTCCCTGGCTAAGTATTACCTCCGCCTGCCTTAATAACCTTATTATTTGCTCACTATTATATTTCTTCTTAATCATATAATTACTCCATCTAATTTTACTTATAGATTAGCTCAATATCTATCTATTTACTAACCTATTCATGGAGCTATTATACGGGGGCAGGACAAGTAGAACACAGCAAATATAGCAATGTTCTACTCCTTATTTACGGAGTTATGCATATGTTAAATACATAACTACTTTAGAGTATTATATCTAACATCTTCCTTCAAGAATAATCATTCTAAGTAATAACTTTATTCCTTGTTACTATAATAAATCCTTTTATCTAAATGTAAGGTTATTAAGATTCATACTCTGCTCTGTAACCAGCTTGTTGTCTTAGGAGTTAACCGTGCTTGGAATGCAGATAGGATGATTAAGTTCTATAAGATATTATAACCTCTTCTTCTCCTCTTTCTACCTATTACTTCTATTTCATTAATTGCATCTTCAATATGCCCAAAAGTCTGTACGGCCAGATTACCTAAGTTATTCTGTAATCCTCCCCATGAGTTTATTAGCGTCCATTCGTTAAACAGGTTTTGCTGTAGCCTTATCGTATAGTATCTACTCTCACTTCTCCACTTCCAAATCCTTAGGTCTAGTTTCAGAGCTTACCTCCAACTAATGTTTACTTCCTCTTTTGGAAATATTCGTATTTAAGTTCATTTGTAGTCTTGTCTGCAAGTAATACGCCTTTATCAAATATTCTAACAATTCTGTTATTACCTATTTCCCCTATTATTATTTCTGATTTTGATACTCTTAATCCCTTACGATCTATTGTTGCATTTGTGTATGCGTAAAGGGTTAACCGCTACAATCATTAGCAAACAACTTGCCAATAAATTAACCTCTTTGCTTCTAATGAAGCTATCCTTGTTCCCTCTTTTAAATTCTGAGAAAACAGCATTTAAAACCCAATATGAGATAAAAACAAGCACAGCCGGTATATTGAGAATTACCTCAGTAATGTATTTAGGATACAAAGCATAAATAGGTATAAGACATAGAGGCCAATACTTAATAGCATATTGAACAACCTTAGGTTGGTTAGACTTAATGGTTATGTACTCCATAAACCTATTAAGATGGAAAGCACAAATTATAGCAACCGCAAAACCTAATGTAGGTTCTATCATATCTGAAAAACTATGAGGAAGATGAGAACAGTCAAAACCAAGAACATAGCAATATATTCTTTCATAGCATGCATATAATATAAATGCTAAAGCTATAATAGACAGTAAGTATTTTTTATTAATACCGAACATCCTATTTATTTCTTCTTGCTTTAATGTCTCTATTGCTTCCATGTTATTTTACACTTTGTTTCAATGTTAACTTACTTGCTACCAGTATCATTAAATAAAATCAATTATTATTTCTATCAATATACCAACTTTATTTAGTAATTTATATAATACTTTGTAAATTAAGTTATCATTATTAATATTTATGTAATTAGTATTACTTTATGCTAACAGTACTACTTATTAATAGAACCCCTTTCCCCGGGTAAGTGCCTATATAAAGTTGCAGGTGATATTTGTAATCGTCTTACAGCATCTTCAACAGTGATCTTAGGATCACGTAGTAATGCTCCTTGCTCCACTAAATCTGCTTGAATACGTGCAGGAGGACATCCCCTTCCCTACCAAGTAGGTATCCCGCCATTGTACGGTCACGAATAAGTGAGCGCCCAAATTCAACTAACGCACCGAAGATATGAAATATCAATTTCACACCTGAATTTGTAGTATCAATTGCTTCACTCAATGAGCGAAGGCCAATACCTCGCTTTTCTCCAGCTTTTGAATGGTCTCCTTTAGTATAAATATACTTCAACTTTGATTTGAGCAACAAGACCAATGTTAGCTCAAATTAGGTGTTTTTTTGTTCCATAAATAAAATGATTTGGTTAATAATGATACCTGCATTGTATTATAATTAAAGACTCATCCTTGATTCTGTAAACTAATCTATGTTCCATTGTTATTCTCCTCGACCAACAACCGGCCATATCAAATTTTAATGGCTCAGGCATTCCTTTCCCATTAAAAGGAGACCTTGTTATTTCTTTAATCAATTCATTTATTTTTTGAAGAATGCGTTTATCATTTTTTTGCCAATAAAGATAATCATCCCAAGCATTATCTATAAAAAGAATTTTCATTTTATTTTTCTATTAGCTTTCTTTCAGTGTATTTCTTATCCTTCAAATCTTGAAGCGCCTTAGTAATGTGTTCAGCATTTTTTGGGCTTCTCAATAAATATAAAGTTTCCTCAACTCCATTATAATCTTCTAAAGACATCATAACGACAGGTGAGGCATTTTGCCTTGTAATTATTATGGGAGAATGATTCTCACAAACATTATTCATTGTTTGAGTAAAGTTTTTACGTGCTTGAGTATAAGTAATAGCATCCATATGAACCTCTTTTTATTTTAAACATACCATATAAGTACTTATTAAGTCAAATTCTTATGTTCAAATAGGAGGCACAAAAGACTTTTTATCGTTTTAAAAGATTTACTCAATTACTAGTTGGGTATTTTCTTTGTAACGTTTGCTATTTCTTTAAGTGCATTATTTAGATGGTCGAAAGTCTGTACGGCAAAGCTACCTAAATTATTTTGTAATCCTCCCCATGACTTTATTATTGTCCATTCGTTAAATAGATTTTGCTGTAGACTTATCGTATAGTATCTACTCTCACTTCTCCACTTCCATATTTGGCACACTTTCTGCATATGCTAACCTGCTGTATGTTCTAGTATAATAAGCTATTTTTTATCTTAATTATAAGCTTTTACTTAATATGTGACATGCTATTACTGAACCATTATATCTGTTGCAGCATCACAGTATGAGAATACTAGCACTGCTGATAAATATGATAATGAAAATAATATTATATTCCATATAACACTATCAGATTTGCCTTGTTTTAATACCATATTTTTAAAGTCTAATGAAATTGAAGTTATTAACCAAAACACCAAATAAGTAGTCATTAGACGACATACTAGTAGCACATTAAATAAATGCGCATTTATAAATGCAGGCAATAAGATTATTAAAGGGAAATACTTTATAAATAAATTAAACCTTTTGTTTTCTCGGCTTATAATATCTCTTTTCTCTGCGTAAATATAAAGTATGAAAGCATTAAATACTAGCGGCATACACTTAATAGCATATATTATTAGATTAATTTGGCTATATTGATATCCGGGAGCAAATTTATAAAACATAGCTATATATACTCCTTTATATAATATAGCTGATATAAATGATAATATAACTATTAATATAATCATATAATTTGGACGGTTTAAAACCTGTAGTAAGTTACTGGTTGGTTCTCTAAAAATATTTATATCTATCACTTTTTCCTAATTATCTATATTAAAGGGTTTTTAGATTTTTGTAGAATAATATACTTGCTATATATTAGCTATTATTGCTTTTCCATCATTTTAATTATTACACGGAACTTCTTCCGCCCGGTAGATGCCTATATAAAGTTGCAGGAGATATTTGTAGACGCCTTGCAGCATCTTCAACTGTAATCTTAGGATCACGTAGCAATGCTCTTGCTTCTGCTAAATCTTTTTGAGTGAGTGCAGGAGGCCGCCCTCCTTTCCTTCCAAGTAAGTGTGCTGCTTTCAGTTCAGGGCGCTCATGTTGCGCACCGGATGCTTTCTCAATGAATACTTTTTCACAGTTAATTTCTTTCAAAGCATTTAACTGTAAATCTAAATTTTGTTCTTAGGCTCCGACCCTTGCATATCTTATAAACATAATTATCTCTCTTAAAACTCACCTTTATTGTACATTTTGAGAGGCTTAATTTCAAGAAACAGTTTTGAGAGCTTATTTGGCTATTAATACGACAATTTTACATAGCTTAAACTTTCCTCTCAAAAAGGATCCTTTATAAGGTGCATGCTACTACCCCATATATACTTAGTATAAGGGGTATACTAAGTAGGCGAAAATTAATAAGTTTAAGTAGTATCGCCACCCTTTATTCTTCCTTTATCTTTAGGTTCTAATAAAAACTTTAATTGATGTAATTTGGTATAATCTTTTGCTGTTTTATCATTATCATCTCTTACCTCTTTATTTGCTCCTTTTTCTAAAAGTAATTTAGTGGTTTCAACTTGATTATATTTTGCCGCCATATGTAATGGTGTTTTGCCCTTATTATCTTTAATATTTATATCGGCCTTATGTATAATCAGTAATGCTATAATCTCATTAAGTCCTCTAAGAGCTGCTATATGTAGTAATGTCCTACCATGATTTCCTTCTCTACAGTTGATATCAACTCCTTCAATAAGTGATTTTTCAACTTTTTCAGTATCCCCGTATTTTACCGCTTCAAATATCTCAGTATTTTTTTGAGATATACTCTGTTCCTGCAATAGTTCTTGAGAGCTATCGTTTCTTAATCTCATTGCATCAGGAACTTTATAGCCTTGAGAGTTAAGATGAAATCTTGCTAGTTCCATTGTTTTTGAAGCATACTTTGCATCTTCATTCGCCTCTCCATACCTATTTATAGCTATCTCTTTTATCCTTTTAGCTGTTTCCAAAAGTTCATTATACCTTCCTTTTTCTAATAGCAAATCTACTAGTTCTCTCATTATTTCTAAATTATTAGAATCTAAGCTCATTGCTTCTTGATATAGTCTAATTCCTTCTTCCTTATCTCCTTTAGCAATAGATAATCTTGCTCTTACCAATGGTGTAGATTCATATTCATCATTATAATAAAAGCTTCTATTTTGTATGAATTCTTTGGTTGCTTTATGCATTACAACTAATACTTTATAGACTTCTTCCAGCTCTAGCTTTTCTTCTAAACTAAGCTGATACTCTTTGTTATTAATAGCTTCTCCCTCAAAAACCATTGTCTCTTTTTCTTTCTCATAAAAAAGATGTGTCTTTACCCTCATCTTTACTGCAAAATCTAAGAGTCTACTTAACCGCTTAAAAGCTGAGTCGGATATCCATCCTTTACTTTTTAACTCCTCTAATCTATCCCAGCTGTTACTGGACTGGATACCGTAATACAAAGATAAATGATTTATTATATTGCTTATAAACCTGTATAAATCTGCTTTAGCATTAAAGCATAAACTTTCTATCCTATCACTAAGCCTATTTTGATATAAACCTATATCTTGTTCCATTAACTCTAGTGCTTTCTTCTGATGTAAAGCTATGCCTCCAACTTGTTTATATAGCTCATTACTTAATGCTTGTTTATACTTATTAAGTAAAATAGCACTCCCCTGAATTAATATACCTAATCTAAGCGCATTAGCCATTATACAATCAACTTTACTTTGTAATCCGGCTATATTTTGTGGTATATTAATTAAATCTGATGCTAATTCATTAGTTTTATGTAAATCTGAACTTGGTGTATTAGGCCCTTGGTCTAATGCAAGTCCGCCATGAATTATCTTTTCCATACTTGCAGGCAATATGTTTTCAAACGTCTCTCCTATACTGATTACTTTTAGCTCAAATAATAATGCAAGCTGAACAAAATATTGATATCCTGGCTCGTTTATTGATTTATATTTATCACCTAATAATATCATATACTCAATATCTGAATATAAGGACATCTCCTTCCTTGCCATAGAGCCAAGCCCTACAATTGCATATTCACAAGTCGGAGCACCAAGTGATTTAATACAATCATCAAAAACATCTGAGGTCAACTTAACTATAGATTGGGTATTATTTTCTAAAATAGTTTTAATAGTAATGTCTTTCTTATCGATATCTCTCTTAGTAGCATTTCGTATCTCTTTTAATCGCTTTTTATAAGATTGATAATTAACTTCAAGTACACGATTATTACTTATACTATTAAGAAACTTTTTCTCTAAATAAAGTTGTTTGTGAGCAAAATACTCTGTCTCAAAAACCTCACCTACCTCATAATATCTTTCTGCTAATGTTCTTGCAGCACTATAATGTAATCCGGCTAATTTATACCCTTTAGAATTATTCTGATGATATAAATAATAATCACCTATTTTAAGTAAAATATAACAATAAGCAACTTGGCTATTCTCAGCTTTAGCTAGCTCCAATGCTTTTTGATAGCTTTGTAGACAATCTTGGTATTTTTCTTGGCAAAGCTGGTAAGTGCCATTAGCAATGTTTTCTCTCAAGCTTTTGCTAAATTTATCTTTTTTGCTAATCTTTCTTAAAACTACCTGGTTTTCTAAGTAATTCGCTATTTTAACTTTGCCTAGCTTCACTGCTAAATTAAATGGAGTATTATTATTTATATCTGTAAGATTAAGATTAGCACCTCCCTTAACTAAAAGTTCAATCAACTTAACATCATCACTATTATTTATTGCATAATGTAATGCTGTATTCTTATCCTTACCCTTATTTAAGTCAGCGCCGTTATTTATTAAACTACTGAGGCTAGCATTATTATTTTCAGAAATAGCTTTATATATTTCTTCTTGGCTACTAATTAATTGTTCAGGAACTTTATTATACCACCACCCGGTAAATATACCTGCATTAGAGCCTATTTCAGGCATGCTTACAGAGTTTTTGAGTTTATATAACTTTTTTATTAATAAGTTTTTTTGCTTTCCATTTAAGCTGATTTCCTCTGTGCCTTCACTGCCTATAATTTTTAATTTGTTATTATCACTAACTATTAATGCCAAATTATTTTCAAATCCATCTTCTAATATCATATAGTTAAGCCACTTGTCATTAGAAGAGTAACCAAAGCAGGTAAGCAAAAACTTAAATGAATCGTCAATATCTTCAAACGCCCGAACAGATTTTTTATTAACTACTACATCAACAATGCTTTTTGCTATCTCAGGATGTTTATTAAACATCTTAACTGAATACTCTGCCGCTCCTTGCCTTACCTCACTATCTTTATCTTTTAAAAAGCGTATTAATGCCTCAATTACTTCAGGGATTGCTTGCCCTAATTCAACTAGAATATCTATTGCTTCTCCTACTGCCTCCAAATCATTATTCTTGAAGTCATCTATTAAAGCTTTTATCATTTCAGGAGTCGCTTGCCCTAACTTAACTAAACTCTTTGCTGCTCCTTGCCTTACATGATAATTTTTATCCTTAAGGCCTTCTATCAGCGTCGCTACCACCTCAGGGCTAACGTGCCCTAACTTAACTAAGCTCTCTGCCGCTCCTTGCCTTACATGATAATTTTTATCCTTAAGGCCTTCTATCAGCGTCGCTACCACCTCAGGGCTAACGTGCCCTAACTTAACTAA
>NZ_JSWE01000182.1 GCF_000815465.1 Candidatus Jidaibacter acanthamoeba
AGTGATAACCCATAGCATCTTTGGTTTTCCATTTTACCCGTCTATGATCTTGCTCTATTATGTTATTTAGATATTTGTTCTTTCTTATAGTTGTATTAGCAAACTTTCCTTCTTTTTGTAATTGAGTAAAAGCTAAAGTATATGAGGGATTAGCATATACCATAATACTTTTTGGTTCATAAGTATTTTTCTTATTGAGCAGTTTAGTTAAGAATAATTTAGCTGCTTTGTGATTACGTGTCTTGCTTAAGTAAAAATCAATAGTGTTTTTATTACTATCAATTGCTCTGTACAAGTATAGCCATTTACCTTTAACCTTGATATAAGTTTCATCTAGATACCAAGAAGAATTGGTAGATTTGACAAAATAGCTAACTTTCTTTTGTATTTCACAGCCATAATGCTGAACCCACCTATATATTGTGCTTGGACATATGTTTAATCCTCTCTCTTCCATTAACTCTGCTAAATTGCGGTAGCTAAGCCTGTACCTCGAATACCAGCGTATACATAATAATATAATCTCTCCTTCATAGTGGCGCCATTTGAAATCTACAGACTTGTACTTTTTCATATACATAATTATTAAGTTGC
>NZ_JSWE01000183.1 GCF_000815465.1 Candidatus Jidaibacter acanthamoeba
ACCTAACAATATTATGTGATTATCTCAATGCCAGGCGTCATGAAGTAAAAGCATATTTAAGGGGACAATTATCCCCAAGCCGCCGGGAAGAGCTTAATAAAGAAATTCATAAATTAGGTGTAATTTTATAAGAAATACTAGGCTTGCAGCTCATTCGCAAATAATCCTGGAAAATAAAATTATAGAATCACTTATTTCTGGACAAAAAATTTATAAAATCATTTAATCCTGGCCAAACTGTTTTTCTAATCGCAATTAATTCTGGACAACATTTGCTCTTGATTGCTGGAATTTGTATTTATAAAATCAAGCCGTTACAATTATTTGCTCACTCTGAGTTTGTTGTATAAACGAATGGTCATTCTCTTGTGCGATAGCATTAGAAAATTTGTTATTATTTTCAATGAGGTTAAGTTGCTTCTCAATAGATTGGCGCAAATTTAGATCATCTATGTACTTTAATATAAATATAGATTTGATTATCTTGCCAAACTCTTTTAATGCTTGGTAAAGTTTATGCTGAGTAGAATATGAATTAAGTCTTGAAAGTAATTGAGATGCTGTAGAACGTTTAAGTTTTATGGTTGCAATAAATCTTAGTATTTCATCATACCATTCTGTGATAATTTTTATATTTATAGTATGTGTGGGAAGGATATTATATTCTTTTAATTTATACTTAGTTTTGTAACCGGGAAACATTGATAATATCTGATCTTTTACACATTTAATACGTGGTGCAAAAAGTATCGATAGAAAGTGGGTTACACCAAAAACTATTTCTGAATATCCATGAGTATCGGTTGAGTGTATATCACTTTTCACAACCTCATTATACATCAAGCCATCAATTACATAAGCTGCCTCTCTAATTGATGAACTCATTACAGTAGAATAAAATAAAAAATGCCTTTTATCAATAAAACTAGCTACAGTAGCACCTTGATCTTTTCCAAGATATTTAAAAGAATAGTTGGCATTGAGAGAGTCATACATAACTTTCCATTTCTGTCCATCAGATGAAGTATGGATTTTATTATCATCAAGGTATAAATTAGGTATGCCTGTTGCATCAGTTAGTCTAAGAATTTCATCTATTGCGCTTCTTATATTTTCAGTTGTAAAGCACCAGTTAACTATATTTTCTAAAGCTGAGGAAGATATACCCTTAGATATAGTGGCAATATCATTATTACCCATACCGTACCCCAATGACATTATACCGGCTATTATTAACTCATTAGAGGGTTTTCTTCTTCCATGTGTGGTCTTATAAAACTCAAAGCACTTTAAAAATCCTGATAAATTACTTACCGTAGATAAAATCTCTTGCATTGAAACAGTACGTGAATCAGGTAAATAATCAGATAACTTCGATTCCTCAGTTTCCACAGCAGGGGTATGCATAACAAAATTATTCATAGCTTTTATTCTAACCAGCTGATTCTTTTTATTTAAGATATTGTCGTTAGTTTCAACGTATCTTTTATCTAATATGATTTCAAGTTCCTTTAATACTTTTTCGCAATCACGAAATTTTTCTAAACCGGCTTGCTTCAATATTAGCTCTTTATTTTCTTCCCATTCATCTTTTGGGATCATATATTCATCTAATGCTTTAAATTTATAAGATGAGACCAAATTTAAAGAACCGGATTTAACATTTTCAGTAATTTTTCTAAACAACAGAGCTTTATAAAGAGATATCCTTATTTTATCATTTGATATCACTTCTTTTCTTTCTTCATAATTTAAAAACTCTAATGGTGGTTTTGAATTAATATTCCCCTCTTTTCCTTGAAAATATGTTATTGCTTTTATGGTATCTACAGCAGATGATTTGCTTTTATCAAATTTTAATACTTTTAATATGGGAGATAATTTTATTTGTAAGATTCTGGATTTTTCTGCAAGAACTTCATAATACCCGTAATCTAAATAGCTTGATTCTTCTTTCGCCAAACTTTCATCTAATGCTTTTATTACATCCGTCTCTTAATTCTAAAAACATCAGATTTAATTACAGTCGTAGCAAAATACTCAATACCTCTAGCATTTATAGGTAATTCCTTTATTATCGATTGAAGTTTATCATGCTTCTCTTGTAATGTAATGAAGTCACTAGTATTAAACCTAATTTCTTTTGGTTTTACTGATTGATAAAACCCTTTCAATAAAGTTAGCTTATAAACAGATTTATCTATATCAAATAATAATAATTCATCAAGCCACTCTTTAATTTCTACTGTTAATTTTTTTTCTAATATATTAAGTAAAGAATTTTTATATTCTTGGAGAGCTTCTATAATAATTGCTCTAATAGTATTGTATTTTGGTATTTCTATTTTTTGCTCCAGTAATAACTCTATACAGTCATTAAATATTACCTTAGGTTTTACATACTGCATCGCCAACTTATAAGTCTTAGAGTACAAGAGAACTTTAGCTTTTTGATCAAATGTTTGATAACCTAAATATTCAGCAATCTGCTCTTTATATTTATGAAAAACTTTGCTTCCTAAATTACTTTTTTTACCTTTCAGGTTATCTAACTGTAATAAGTGTGATACATATTTTATATCTTTTATATTGAACGCAGCGAATGCAAAAAATTTTTTTGAAATTTTGAAATGATATAGAGTTAAAGCAAATACTAACTTGTTCTCCGGCTTTCTTATTGACTTAAGAAAGCTACTAACACTACTATTTATTCTAAAATGTATCTTACGCTCTTCACCACTTAATTCTCTTGGATTATCAAATCCTTCTTGTTCTGCAAATGATAAAATGTTTAATCTAGGCATTTTCCATGGATATAAGTTTATGAGCATACTCTCTTAATTCTCCTTCAGGAGAAAGATATCTATATAATGTGTACCTTGTAATCCTTAGCTCTTTGCATAATTCATTAATGTTAGTATCAGGATCTTTAAGGGCAGTCCGTGCTATATTTAGCTTAGTTCTTGTCATAATAAACTTTCTACCTCCTTTCCTACCCCTTGCCCTTGCTGCTTTTAATCCTGCTTTAGTGCGTTCACTAATTAACTCTCTTTCATACTCGGATAATGCCGCAAATATTGCAAATATCATCTTTCCGGAAGCAGTCGTAGTATCAATACAAGAACCTTTCCCCGTTAATACTTGAAATCCTATCCCCTGTGTTTCTAGATCTTGTACTATTTCTATCAAATGACGCAGATTCCTTCCTAATCTATCTAACTTCCAAACAACTAGAGTATCTTCTTTTGGACGCAATGCTTTTAAGCAATTATCTAAAACTGGCCTATCTTCTCTTTTACCACTGGCATATTCCTCATAAATTCTTTTTTTGTCTACTCCAGCTTTTATTAGCTCATCTCTTTGTAAATCCAGATTTTGGCTTCCATCTGATTTTGATACTCTTGCATATCCTATTAATATTTTGCTCTAAAATTTATGTCGTATATACGGCCGTTTATACTACTTTATAAAAATGCAACCGAATTGCTTCATTATTTGTTGATTATACCTTTATTTATTCTATGTAGTATAAAAGATCTGTAAAATAGATTATGCCACAAGCCTTTCTTGAATAGAAGAAATTATTTCCAATGACTCGAAAAACTATAACAACCTAGGGACCTCGATAGATTACTTAAATACCATAAATTGGACCAATTAAATCTTTTGTAACCTGCTTATTAAAAGCTATACAGCATTTCCCTAAGTCACTTTTTGTACCAATGTTGGCAAATACCCAACTATATCTTTATAACTCCAGTAGGTTGCTTGAATTAGTGGAACACAATAAGCACTATACCCATTAGGGTTAGCCTTATATTTTAAAAGTAAGCGTATTATATCTATACGATTAATAATTACTGCTCCATAGAGAGCACTAGAAAAGTTAGGATCAGCTCCTCTTTCAAGAAAATATTTAGCTAGATCTATATTTTTATATCTTACTGCTTTAGCCAGCAAGCTGTCTATCATACTTTTATCTAGCTTATCCAGTAATACATGCTCTACAAGAGCTTTCATCATTTCGGTATTACCGTCAAAGTTTATGAGGTCGGTTATAAGAAGCATATATTCTTTAGGTATATCACCTTTAAGCTTAGTTTGTTTTACCTGTTCTACTTCTCCCTCGGATATTAATTCAAGTAAGTTAATTAATTCTTTGGAATCAGCGTATCTGTGTAATACTTCTTTTAAAATTGAATGCCTGGAATATCCCGAGTCCGGGTCTTTTGGTTCGAATAAATTTAAAGGATTAGAGCTTGCAATCTCAGACTTACTTAAATCTAATCTATTAATGTAATTTATTAAGGACAATAGTATTTTATCAGCTAGTCTGCTTATATCGGCTTTATAACTCTCGATAATATTGATATTTTGAGTGTCCAGTTCATGAAATAACATCATGAACTGCTTTAACAGTTCTTTTTGTTTTGTATTCAGAAAAGTAATTTTTAATAATTCATTACCAACATCCAATATATTTTTCGTTCTCCTCAGTCTCTCTAAATGAAATACTGCTAGCTTTCTATTTTTGAAATTCACAAAGATTTTAAGCGGGTCAACTAACTTATTTTTGTAGATTGCTTGTAATATACTTTTAATTTCATGTGCCTTATTGTTGGTTTTTTCATGCAAATATAAGATGTTTTCAGAAGCGGAATATACATTATCTTCTAACCCTAAAAAGAATAATACCTTATCAGAATGTAAGCCTAGAACTTCTTGCAGTGTTAGTTCCTTCATTTTATGCCAAAGTAGTGTTATTACTTTTAATACTAAATAAAAACTATTAATAT
>NZ_JSWE01000184.1 GCF_000815465.1 Candidatus Jidaibacter acanthamoeba
AGTTATGGTATGCTGTAAATGATAATATGTGTAAACAAGGACGCCTAACTTATTATTCGGATTATGCAATAGAAACTATGGTAACATTAAGCATGCTACTTAAGTTGCCGTTGAGGCAGACTAAAGGGTTTGTTAGATCTATACATCCCTTGCCGTTATAAAATTTTAATGCATTAGCTTCCCTGTCAGTTTGCTTTATATCGAGTCCGATTTTCAGTATAATAGGAACTGAGTCCTGATAGCCGCTTAAAATATAATTATGACTAAGGTTTTTGAGCGGAGTTAATTCACTTAAACCCCATTGCTTGGCGCAATCGGCGGATAAGCGGGGTAAGCTGTTAAGCCAACTACTTCCTTTCTTTCCCCAAATACTTTTTATGTTATGTTCAAAAGTATTCATTTAGTTACTTTTAAAAATCCTGACGCATTTTCAGTGCTAAGTTTAATGTGCCTTCATCCATATAATCAAGTTCGCCACCCATCGGGATACCATAGGCAAGCCTTGTTATCTTTACCTCAAACGGGGTGAGTAAATCAACGATATAATGACCGGTGGTTTGTCCTTCAAGTGTCGCATTAGTTGCAATGATTACTTCTTGAATAGCACCTTTTGCAACTCGTGTGCTTAAAGAATTAAAGTTTAAGCTTTCTGGGGGTCTTCCGCCGAGCGCGGAAAGAGTGCCTCCTAATACATGGTATTTTCCTTTAAAGAAGTTCGATCTTTCCAGTGCCCACAAGTCAGATACAGTCTCAACTACGCAAACTATCGAATCATCACGCTTTTCATCATTACAGATATTACATGGTGATACCACATCCACATTGCCGCATACTTCACATATTTTTATTTCTTCTGCTGCTTGAGTCAACTGCTCGGCAAGAGGTAGCATAAGCGCGTCGGGGCTTTTAATCAGATGTAATACGATTCTTCTTGCCGATCTCGGCCCTAAGCCGGGTAGCTTTGCAATAGTCGAAATTAACTTATCTAACGTGCTGTTATTCATATTTATAATTGTTCTAAGATGTTTAAGTGCTTACCGCCGTCCAAAAATAAAACCTGTCCGGTCATTGAGGGTGTATTTAAAATGAAATTTATTGAATTGAAAATTTCTTTTATATTCGGCGAGAGCCTAAGCGGTGAATCGTTGATGGACTTAGCAAAATTTTGCTCCGATTGCTGTTCCGCTTTTAAAGTGTTACTAAGTGCAATCGCGTTTACTCTAATATGAGAGGCCATTTCATAAGCTGCAACTTGAGTAAATTCCCACAAAGCTTTCTTACTTAAAATATAGGAGAGAAAATTTTTAGGCATCCCGCTTATACAGTAATCAAGTATATTGATTATATTACCCTGCTTACCCTCCGACTGTAAATCTTTAAAAAATCTTTGACTTAAGATAATCGGAGCATATAAGTTAGCTTTAAAATGTTTATCTAAACTTTTGTAATCAATATTTTTGAAGTTATCGTTTTCAAATATACTTGCATTATTAATAAGCAAATTAAACTTTTCATTAACAAACAAGTTATTCACTTCATTTTCATTTAAAAAATCTACAGTTTCCAGTTTACAACTAACACCCAGATTCTCAATCTCGGATTTGAGCTTAAATGCTTCATCGCTTGAGTGATTATAATGCAGAAGGATATTATAATGATTTTTAGCAAGAAATAAACATATCTCTCTGCCTATCCTTTTTGCAGCTCCAGTAACTAAAACGGTTTTATTAGTCATTGATTATCAGATAAAATGCTTGTGCAATTCATATGGTATAATATAATTAAATATTGTATACAAAAGGTTTTTTATAGGTTTTAAAGGTTTAATGCATAATCTCAGATATTTACCAGACATATTAGTGCTTCTAGGAGCTTCGGTTTTTATAGTTGTTTTGTTAAAAAAGCTTCGTTTAAGCCCAGTTTTAGGTTACTTAGTTGTGGGTGCGGCAATCGGAGAGCACGGGTTTAATTTAATAAAAGATTATCAGTATACTCAATATTTTGCCGAATTCGGTGTAGTTTTCCTATTATTTGTTATAGGACTTGAGCTTACTTTTGAAAGACTGATCCAAATGCGTTTGCATGTATTCGGATTCGGGGGGCTGCAGATCGCGGTGAGTACGCTTGCTATAGTAGCAGTGTTAAAGCAGATATTTATGATTGAAACCAGTGTTGCCGTTTTAATTGCAGCGGCGCTTGCTCTTTCATCCACTGCAATTATTTTACAGGTTCTGGCAGAGAGTAAAAGGCAATCCACCCAGGTGGGAAGGTTATCGCTTGCAGTTCTGCTTATGCAGGATTTTGCCGTTGTTCCGCTTCTTGCAATACTTCCGTTAATCAGTGGTACAAAAGAAAACCTGCTTGCAGGTATCGGCTTAGCATCGCTTAAGGCACTGGTGGTAATTATTTTAATTTCTATAGCCGGTAGGTTATTTTTGCGCCCCCTCTTTTCATTAATAGGTTCTGCAAAAAGCGAAGAAGTATATGTTTCAGCTACCCTACTTATCGTTTTAGGTGCAGCTATGCTTACTAACGAGCTTGGGCTATCAACTGCTATGGGCGCTTTTATAGCAGGGTTATTGATTGCGGAAACCGAATACAGGAATAAAGTTGAAAGTAGTATTATGCCGTTTAAAAGCCTGCTGTTAGGGTTATTCTTTATGACTGTCGGGATGTCGATAGATATCAATTTTATTCTCGGTAATTTAAGTAAATTATTTGCTATTTCTTTCGGATTACTGGCAATAAAAGCAATCATAGTATTTGTGCTGTGCAAGATATTCAGGTTTGGTACGGGTGCTGCCATTCATTCAGGGTTATTACTTTCTCAAGGGGGAGAGTTCGCGTTCGTACTTTTTGGGCTCGCTTCTCAGCAAGGGATTATCGGTCAGGAAACTGCACAGTTCCTATTTATGCTGGTTGCGATCACCATGGCGGTTACGCCACTGCTTTCCATGCTCGGTGCATTTATCGAAGATAAGGTGGATATTAATCAGGAAGTGGAAGGAAATCAGGAATTTAAAGGGGTTAGTGATTTAAACGGGCATGTAATTATTGCAGGATTCGGAAGAGTAGGGAGAGTTGTCGGGTTCATGTTATCGCAAGAGCAGATAAACTACGTTGCGGTTGACAGCAACTATACGCTTGTTAAGCAAGCGCGTACGCAAGGGTTCCCGGTCTACCACGGCGAGCTCAGTAAGATTGATACTCTAAGAGCAGTAGGAGCTGAAAGGGCGGCAGCGGTTATACTTACCATGGATGATAAAGTTGATTTAAGGAAAGCAGTTAAGACTATATCCACGCACTATAAAAACCTTGAAGTTATTGCAAGAGTTCAGGATTATAGAGAAGGTAAAGGAATCAGAAAATTGGGCGCCGATATTGCGGTGCCTTCAACTATCGAGACGGGGTTGCAGCTCGGCGGGGCGCTCTTAAAATCCTTAGGTATTGTTGAGCATGAGATACTAACCACTAAAGAAAAAATCAGAAAAAATGACTATATTTTAGTGGAAGAGCTTGAACTCTTCAGCGGGATAATAAATGGAAAGCCTAAAGCTCAGGTTAAGGCTTAAGGGTTTAAGTTTATAATCTTTAGGGAAGTGTTAATAAAAAAATCTTTATAATTGCTTAGCAGAGCTTTAATTTAAAAGATAATTATTTATAAAATAGTTTGTAAATATATAAAGCTGTTAAAGAATTATTGAAAGTAAATAATACCCTTACTCGTCTTGATTTAAAGTATAATGAAAATGTACTTGAAGGGGTGATAGATTTAGAGAAGAAGGAATAAAAGATAATAAAACTCTTAAGGAGCTAAAATTAATTAAACAATATGGGAAGGGGGCTGACTTAATAGGTTTTTTGGAAGAAGTATTAAAAACAACTTTTGTTAATACCCTAGATGTGACCGAATATTAAGGAATAGACTCAAAAGGGGCAGAACTTTTACTATCAATTGTTCAATCTAATCCGTTTATTACACAAGTTCCATATGAGGCTTATGATCAATGGTCAGTTATACCTTACTGGTACAAAGTTAATGAGGCTTTAGAAAAAGTTAATCAAGTCTGTAAAGAGAATAAAAGATTTCAGGAAGCTTTTCTGAAATTTAATCCAGACGACATCACTTCTTTTACAAAGGAGATAGCTGATTGCTTTAAAATATTAGACAGGAGAATAAATTTAAATGAAGACTTTCAAGAAATAAAAAATAAATTAGAACAGATTCTAATTTTACAACACTTTAAGATAAATAAAATTATGAATAAAAATGGCGTATTGCTTCCAAATATAATTATTCAAAATGGTGTTTATAAATGTGAAGGTATACCTAGTGAGATAAGTGAGGTGATTTTAAGAAAATTAAGTTTTCCCGATATAAAGTTCGAACAAATAAAATTTCAACCTAATATTTTAAACTATGCATTATCAGAGTTGGCGGTTGTTTGCTCAACCTTGGTATTTTTAGCTCTTACCGGATTAGATATAGTTTCTACCACATTAGCAGTAGCTGCTGTTTCTTTGAGCGCAATGCTGTTTAAAGATTACATGCCCCCTGTGATTGCAGGCGCGATTAACTATAGTTTAGAAGCAACTCAAAAGTTTGTTGATATGATAAGCAAACCTCAGCCTGCTTTAGCTAGAGAATAATTTATCTTGGAAGGCCACTCTCTTTCTTTAAAAATTGAGCGTGGCTTTTGCTTTATTATAATATATCTTTATTGATAAATTGCGCTCTACGGCTTTCTCAGCTATATTGTGAACTAAAAAAGATTTATGATTACAGAAATAGAAAAGTTTTTTCTCAAAAATACCAAGTTTGTAACCGGGGCTGTAAGTGTAGAAGGTTTGCCTTCAGCTAATATTCCGGAGGTTGCCTTTATCGGGCGCTCTAATGTCGGTAAATCAAGCATTATTAATGCCATACTCGGTCAGCGTATCGCAAGGGTTTCCAATACCCCGGGCAGAACGCGCGAGCTTAATTTTTTTTCGGTAAATAATAAGTTACATATCGTTGATTTACCCGGCTACGGTTATGCCAAAGCTTCTAAAAGCGAGATAAAAGGCTGGAATCGGTTAATTTATGATTACTTGCGCGGAAGAGTAGAGCTGAGGCGTATTTTTATGCTCATTGATTCCAGGTTCGGTATTAAAGATAACGATTTAGAAATGATTAAATTTTTAGGCGATTATGCAACTACAGTACAGATTATCCTGACTAAAACTGACAAGTTAAAAGCCTCGGAACTGAAAGCGGTAAATGAAAAAACCGAGTCGGAAATAAAGCAGCATGCTATACTGTTTAGCAATATTATTTCTACCAGTAGCGTGAGCAAAGAAGGAGTCAACTTGGTAAGGGAAGAAATTTATAACCTAACTCAGTATTAAATTATTGTTTGTTTAAATCAATATGGGGTTCCCAACTTGTTTAGGAGCTTTCCTTTCATTTTTAATATATTCTATATAACTTATAGGTTTTTTTTCATTAGCATTGTTATATATACTTTTACAAGTCAGCTTTAAATTTAATATATCTCTTGCGTTTAAAGACTCTCTAAAAGCAACTTCCGCTTCATCTGATAAGGCTATAGGAAATATTATAGTCATGAGTGCTTGTGTTACAAGCGGCTTTTCAATTATATTCATTTGATAATTTTTATAATCCTGGTAAGCTGATAGAGCTTTGATTTTTGAGGATAATAGTTTGGTTTCGGGTAAAGATTTAAACCTTGATTCTTGTGATTTATAATTGTAAATATGCTTGTTTATAAATTCAGAGGTGAATTTTCCAACTTCTAAAATTATTTCCAGAATTTTAATATCTCGTATACAATCTATTAAGCTCTTTTTTCTCTCATTAAGGTAATATACATCATCACCGCAACTAATTAGCAATTTGATTATACTAAATAATGATTTCACGTCTATTCTCAGTTCCGGAGGTTTTCCGCAACATATAATTTGTAAGTAATTAAATTTATGTGGATTATATTCCAAATTATCAGGTAGCTTAAGCGAAGAACATGAAGTAGAGGAAGAGGGAGAAGTGGTTTGAAGCGGAATTTTTTCTAAATTAATTTTAATATTATTAGTTAAAGCATGATTTAAAATTTTTTCTATCAACAAAAGCTGCTTACCTTTAAAATCGTCATATCTAAAGTCCGGTTCATGCCTGCGAAATAAATTTTCTAATAACACTTCCAACGGAGTTCGTCCGAACCCCGGATTAATTTCACAACCTTTGTTCAGCAGCAAATTTACCAGGTCTTCTTCAGCTGCTTGAGTTGCGATGGTAAGTAAACTTGCTTTATCCGGTATATGTGCAGGTAAAACCGTTCTATCCGCAAAAGAATATCGATTGCGCGATTTGTGATATTGATAAATACCATTTAAATCTATTAATTTTATGTCTTGGCAGAAAATATATTCATATAAACTTTTCCATTCATAAGAGATAATGAATTTTTGTATTTCAGATTTATGGCGCATAATAATTTATAACATTGGTGTTAATAAAATATTATGAAATAAAACAAGTTGTTAATCTACAATGTTTTTTGTATATGGTTTGTAAATAAAATAAAAAAAAAGATTCAGAATATAAGCCTTTAAAATATTAATTGTTTAGCTAAGAAAAGAAGGATCATTTTCAATATTTTTCGCAATACTGTCAAGCACAACCCTAATGCTAATTTTATCAGGATCTACTTTAGGTGCACCTATGGTTTCACACTCAAACCCGGGATTTAAGTATTTTTTCAACACAGCATGCTGATAACCGATATAAGGCGGGTTGGAAATGGCTAAAATAGTACCTGACTTAGGGTTTGACTTCATCCAAGCTATAACCGTATCACTTGTGGAAGCCCTTTTCACGGTTGCCGGTAACCCGCCTTTCCCCGGGGTATCGACAAATATCACTGGTAAACTTTGAAGTTTTTCAGGTAAATCAGATTGCTCAAATAAAAATTTAGCAATTTCTGTTTCGGTTGCAGGCGTTTTTTTAGGTTTAACCCAACCTTTTTTAAGAGGAAGGTACAAATTATTTTCATCAAATAACATTTCCTCAGTCTCAATATTTTCGAATCGGGGACGCTGGGAAACTAAGAAAACCACCTGCTTAATCTCTACGCCTTGATCAATCTGCTTAGCTAAGTGTGCAAGCCTGATTCTCATAGCATTTGCATTAGCACCTAAGACTACTCCGTAATCATATTGAGAATTCTTAGCATCAATCGCATCATAAATTTTTAATTCATTAAGTAATGTGATTATTCTATCTTTATTTTTTAAGATACTTTCATTCTCGGCATCCCTTATTTCCCATCGCTCTTTGTTTTCAGGCCTCATCCATTGTTTTGTACAACTTGTAATATCTCCTGCTTCTTCATTGCACACAACCCCGGTTAAGTTCAATAATTCTTTAATTACGGCTTTATGGTTAAAATGTTTATGCTTTGCATGCTTTTCGCAAGATAAAGCAGTTATAGAAAGCCAACAAAATATATTAAGTATAATAAAAGAGAAAAATAATAGGGGAAGATTCTTTTTCATAATTTAAAGCCTGCAATAAGGTTTAACTTAAAATTTAACCTAACATAAATAGTCATTTTGTAAAAACAAAATCTATAAAAGTAAAAATCAGTTTATATAAAAAAGTATTCATGTTATAAACAAGCAGGAAATTTTTTAATTATAACTCTTTTTTTTTAAAGATAATGAGCATATTTGATTTACAATCAAGCTATCAACCTGCAGGGGATCAACCAAGAGCAATTGATATGCTTGAACGGGGGATCAAAGCTAATAAAAAAGATCAGGTATTACTTGGTGTAACGGGTTCCGGTAAAACTTTTACCATGGCGCATCTTATTGCAAGAACCGGAAAGCCGGCTCTTATTATGGCGCATAATAAAACTCTGGCGGCTCAGCTGTATTCGGAAATGAAAAGCTTTTTCCCGAATAATGCGGTTGAATATTTTGTTTCATATTATGATTATTATCAACCTGAAGCATATATAGCAAATAAAGATGTTTTTATCGAAAAAGATGCACAGATTAATGAAAGGATTGATTTACTCAGGCACTCCGCAACCAGGGCGCTTTTAGAGCGTAAAGATGCAATTGTAGTTGCCTCCGTCTCATGTATATATGGTCTCGGCTCGCCTGAACTTTATCTGCAAATGACTTTTAAAATTGAAAAGAGCACTAAGGTTGATCGCAATGGCATTATGAGGAAACTGGTAGACTTGCAATATCAGCGTAATGATATAGATTTTAAGCGTGGTACCTTTAGAGCAAGGGGAGATAACCTGGACATTTTTCCTTCGCATTATCAGGATAGAGCATGGAGAGTAAGCTTGTTCGGTGATGATGTAGAAAAAATTTATGAATTTGATCCATTAACAGGAGAAAAGATTAAAGACCTGGAAGAAATTACCGTATTTGCGAATAGCCACTATGTTACTCCAAGGCCAACCCTCGAGCAATCGATTAAGTTTATAAAAGAAGAAATGCGCAAGCGTGTAGAATGGTTTCGAGAGCATAACAGATTAATCGAAGCACAGCGCATTGAAGAGCGCACTAAGTTTGATCTTGAGATGATGATTGAATCGGGAAGCTGTAAAGGTATTGAAAATTATTCCAGATATCTTTCCGGTAGAGGAGCAGGGCAGCCGCCGCCGACATTATTTGAGTATTTACCCTCCAATGCGTTATTGTTCGTTGATGAAAGCCATGTAACCGTGCCTCAGGTGGGCGGAATGTTTAATGGGGATCGGGCTCGGAAAAATGTTTTGGTTGAATACGGGTTTAGATTACCTTCGGCTTTAGATAATCGGCCGCTTACTTTTGCCGAATGGGATTCAATGCGACCGCAAACCATATTTGTTTCTGCTACTCCCGGCAAATTAGAATTAAAATATACAAACGGAGAATATGCCGAGCAGGTGATCAGGCCGACCGGTCTTATAGATCCAATATGCACGATAAAGCCGGTTGAAACCCAAGTAGATGATTTATTAAATGAGTGCAGGAATGCAGTAGAAAAAGGAGAAAGAGTTCTGGTCACTACACTTACCAAAAAGATGTCCGAGAACTTGACCGAGTATTTAACCGATATCGGAATTAAGGCGGTTTATTTGCACTCTGATATTGACACCATTGAGCGTGTGGAAATTATCAGAGATCTTAGAAAAGGTATTTATGACGTTTTGGTTGGGGTTAACTTGCTAAGGGAAGGGTTGGATATTCCGGAGTGCTCCTTAGTTGCTATTCTTGATGCTGATAAAGAAGGATTTTTACGTTCGGAAACTTCACTTATCCAAACTATCGGAAGAGCGGCCAGAAACATAGAAGGCAGAGCCATTCTTTATGCTGATAAACTTACCGAATCAATTAAGCGGGCTATGGGAGAAACCGAAAGGAGAAGGAAGATACAGCAGCAGTATAATGAAGAGCATGGAATTACTCCGCAAACTATTAAAAAATCAATCAGAGATATAATTGAAAGCGTTTATGAGCATGATCATTTAACGATTGAAACTGAAGGGAAGCTTGAAAGCCCTGAAAAGATTAAGTCTAAAATTCAAAAATTACATAAAGAAATGCTTAAATTTGCAGCTGAACTTGAGTTTGAGAAAGCAGCGGAGATCAGGGATCAAATTCAAAAGCTGGAAGAAAGTATTCTATTTAAATAACTTTACAGGCGGTATTTTTTTAATATACGGTATTACTAAGGGGAAAATAACAGTATCAATATTATGAAGCAAAATGCAATATCTGAAAGCATTTTATGCATTTCAAATCCTAATTTTATAGCGAACAAAACTCCTGATCACATAGTGTTTGTTGAAAATGGCAAGGAGAGAAAAGTTAGTAAAGAAATAATCAGGAGAAAAATTCTGGAAGAAACCCAAGACAAGTATTTGTTGATTCTAATGAAGGCTACCATAGACGGAGATAATCTACTAGTAAACGGGTTGAAAAGCGTTGAAAGCTTTAATTCCAAAAAGATTATTAATTCAGCAGTTAAAAAATTTGTTCAAAATGGTTTAGAGGAAGAAACGGATTTCTTGTTAAAGCATGAGGGAGATGTTGAATATGCTGCATTTTGCGCGATTAGTATAGGGGACTACGGCTATGCTGATAAACTTTTAAGTAAAATACCTGACTTACATAACTTAGCTTTTATGGCATTAGATACTAAGCGGTTTAGCTATTTAGAAGATTTAAGGCTAAGTGGTAAAGTCGGTATCGAATATATTATGGCTCAACTAACAGCATATAATGATATTGAATATAATCATTATTTCGCATATTTAGCATCAGTTAATCTTATGGATTGTAATGTTAAGAAAAACGAGAGTGTTTTAAAAACTTATCTTTCAAATGAAATAAACGCAGTGAGATTTTTTTCTTCCTTAAGTCATGAATTTTTTATTAACTATGCTCATCTTATTGATGAAAAAAATAAAAATATCATTATAAGAAGTCGTGAGGTTGTGTTGAACCCGAAAAAGCTTGATATGGAACATATCAATGCGGATAGTGCTTATTTTTACTTAAAAGAAAGAGAAATGATGGAGAGGGGGAAGATTACCCAGGGTGGAGCTGCTGCTATTTTATTATATTATCCCTTATATAAAAACCGTACTAGTAAAGAAGGTGAAAAGTTTGATAAAGCTAATCAACTGACTCCGATTTGTAATATACCGCCTGAGATAATTACCCATATTGTTGATATTTGTTTTACGCACTCTGAAAGAGATATTTCCTATCCGAAAAATATATTAGCTTCGGTTAAAGAACGCGTAGTGGCTGAGTGGACAGAAAGGGTATTCGGTAAAAACCTTACTGTGGCGCATTCTCTTTAAAAAAGCATCTATATAAAGCTTGCGATTATCAAAGCTTTATATTAGGTGTATTTGAAAAGTCGATTAGCCGAAATGTCCGCCAAGAAAGTAAGTAATAGCCAACCGCATGATGTTTTTTTCAAAAAAGCAATGGCTAACCCGAGGGTAGCAAAAGAGTTCTTCGAAGCACATTTGCCTAAAGAAATAAGAAATAAAGTGGACCTGAATACTTTGAAACCCGAGAGTGAAAGCTTCCCGGATAACAGCTTAGGTAAGGGTATGGTGGATATGCTCTTTTCAGTAAACTTCGGCGAAGAGAAAGGGTATTTTTATTTATTGGTCGAGCATCAAAGTAAGCCTGATTACTGGATGCCGTTCAGGTTATATAAATATATGCTTCGTATTTGTGATAAGCACCTAAAGAAGCACCCTAAAGCTAAGCATTTACCGTTTATATATCCGATGATATTTTATGCCGGACTGGAAAAATATACTGCTCCACTTGATCTATGGAGCTTATTTGATGATCCCTCTCTTGCTAAGCAAATATATAATGACCCGTTCCAACTGATAGAGGTGCAAAAGACAGAAGATGAGGAGCTGAGAAAAAGGGTGTGGTCGGGAGTAATGGAATATATAATGAAGAGGATATTTGCACGCGACATTTTACCTTTTTTAAGGAATATACAGCCGCTGTTAAGGGAAATAAGCGAGAAAGATAGTAATTACATAATAGACATTTTGTGGTATACTGTAGAAGCTGGTGAAAGTGAAAGAGCCGAAGAGATAATAGAGGCGTTTAAAGAGGCGGTAACCGAAGAAGGAAGGAGAGATATTATGACTATTGCGGATAGACTTATAGAGAAAGGCGTACAACAAGGGATTGAAAAAGGAATGCAGCAGGGTATGCAACAGGGTATGCAGCAAGTGGCTATTAATATGCTTGATATGGGACAAAGCATATCATTTATCTCCAAAGCTACTGGATTATCTGAATTAGAGATAAGGAAGCTGCAATCTATTCGCTCTAAAAAGCATTAATATTATAAATTAGTAAGCTTGCAAAAAATAGGAGCGTGATCGGAAGCTTTTTCCCATCCTCTCACTTCGGAATAAACACCGGCACTTTGTAAATGATTTGCGGCATTGGGCGAAACCAAAATTTGATCTATACGCATGCCCTTATGATGCTGCCATCCGCTGCTTCTGTAATCCCACCAGCTATACTCATGGCTAAGCGGATTAAGCACTCTAAATGAGTCTTTCATTCCCATATTTAAAAGTGATCTAAACGATTTTCTTTCCTCTAAATGAAAACCTAGACTTCCGTCTAACTTTTTCGGGTCATAAACATCTATATTTTCAGGTGCAACGTTATAATCTCCCCCTGCAACCAACATTTCATCTTGCATTAATATTTGCCGATAACGCGCTTCCATAGCTTTATAAAATCTAAGTTTAAAAGCAAATCTTTCCGAATCCACCTCAGTGCCCTGAGGTACATATACGGAAGCAACTCTTAAGTTTAACCCGTGTACTCGGGTAAAGCACTCTATATACCTGGCATGCTCTTTAAAATCAGGTTCTTCGATAAGGGCAGTAAAAACATCTTCAGTAGGAGACTTACTTAATATTGCTACTCCATTATAAGATTTTTGCCCATGTACTGCTATATTATAACCGAGTTCTTCAAGTTCCAGAAAAGGAAAATTATGTTTTTCACATTTGATTTCCTGAAGTAATAAAACATCAGGTTGATTAGCTTCAATAAACTTTATCAGATGTAAGAGACGAGATTTGACTGAATTGATATTCCAACTGACTATTAGTGCCATTAATATACCCAAAGCTAGCACTTATTAACAAAAGATGGCTCCCCGGGCCGGATTCGAACCAGCGACCAAGCGGTTAACAGCCGCTTGCTCTACCACTGAGCTACCGAGGAACATCCAAAAAAGTTTATAGCATATAAAAATAAAAAAGCTAGCATCATTTTTAAAATTTTTTAACAATAGAGCATTTTTAAATCCATTAGAAGGGTGGGGGAAATAAGATTATAAACCGGTAAGAAATATAGATTAAGTAATATTAGAGTGTTTTGCAGATAATTTGATATTTTGCTTGCAAAGTTATTATCTCTATATTTTAATTAAAGTATACTACTAGGAAATACTTTGGGAGAGGGTATGAAAGACGTTAATAAGAATTTATTAAATCAAAAAGGTTTTACGCTTGTAGAGCTTTCGATCGTGTTAGTTATTATAGGGTTTTTAATTGCGGGGGTATCTGCCGGTAATAATCTTATAAGACAGGCACAATTACGCTCAGTAATTACTGATTTTCAACAATATGCAACAACATATAATAACTTTTTAACTAAATACAGTAAAGTTCCGGGTGATATGGATACCGCATACTATCTTTGGAATACTAACTGCGCGGCATCTTCGGCGATTTGCGTCGGCAATAATAACGGAGTAATCAACTATGATAATGCTTCAACTACTAATAATGAAGTTAACAAAGCATGGAAACATTTGCAGCTGGCCGGTATGTTAAATGCTAATATTGTCGCTGTTACTGCAACTACAACTGCTATAGGAACAAATGCACCGGCTAGTAAGATAAGCGGCGGAGGATATATAATGGCCGGTAATATTACACCTTTTTCTTCAACAACTAATGCAGTGTTTTTAGGAGCACCGCTCGCATCTGATACATTGCTTACCGGTATACTTAACCCTGATAGTGCATGGAGTATTGATCAAAAAATGGATGATGGGGGAAGTGATGCAAGCGGAAATTTTGTCGGCGGGACTTCCGGAATTGTAAGATCTCTTGACGGAAGCGGTGCAGCAGTGGGTGCTTGTGTTGCATCGGCAACTGGGTATTATAATATGACAACTACCTCATCTGCATGCAGAATAGGTATGGCCTTAAATTAAGTTGATATTAAAATTATAAAAATTTGGCTCACTGTTTTTATTTAAGAATAGTGAGCTTTTTTATTGTAATCATATTATAAACACTTCTTACTATTAGTTCACGGTTACTTTAAAACTAATTTTTTAAAATTGTAAATTACGTAGTTTGATTTCATTTTCTCTGCCTATCATTTTTACCCAACCTTTATTATCGCCTTGGTGGATAGAATATGAAAAGTTTTTATTTTGGTGCAATATCGGAGCAATCATATTTACTTTAGATTCTTTTTTTATAAGTAGCTCTATAATAGCTGTCTTCTCATTCTCGATTGCAATATTTAATGCAGTTCTATTTGTGTTGTTTTCAATATTTATATCAGCGCCGTTTTTCATGAGTAATTCTACTACTTCAGCATTTATAGCCAGCATCAAAGCGGTGTTACCTTTTCTATTTTGCGCATTAACATATGCTCCTTTACTTAGGAGTAATTGCATACTGCTTATATCTCCGCTCTCAGCCGCAAAAATTAGAGGAGTATTACCACTGCTGTCTGTTGCATTAATATCAGCGCCTTTAATAATTAAAATATTCGCTATCTCAGCCATATTGAATTGAACCGTAAGCCTTAATGCCTTACTTTTTATATACTCAGAATATGTGGAGCCGTCCTGCTCTAAAAGTTGTTTGGCAGCTTCTTCATTAGCATCTTTAATAGCAGTGATTAAATCTTGTTGTGTATCGGCCGCATTAAAGTTATTTTGGGAGGTATATTCTATATTTTGTTTCATGGATATTAGAAAAAAATTATTTATGTAGTTAATACAGTTTGGTATTATAACATGAATATATTAATAAATATTGTAAAATAATGGAACTTTCGTTATACAGGTTTTTTATTTATTAAATTTAAAGAAAATTAAGCATTATCCTTCTTTCTGGTATAGAAGTTTACATTTAAACCGAATTGGGTTTCAACCTGATAATTGAATTCAGCCCCGAAAATGAATATTAAGCTACATATATAAAAATAGAGCAGGGCTATTATTACCCCTGCAATACTCCCGTAAATTATATTAATTGAAGGAAAATAACTCAAATATAATCTAAATAAGGCTGAAGATATTGCCCATCCTAAGAGCACGGCAATCGTGCCCGGGAATGTCAGGGTGAATTTCATCTTTCTGTTCGGTAAATAATAGTAAAGCCCTGAGACAAGTAGAAAGCCGAAGAAGATTAAAATCAGGTAGCGGAGCATATGTGTCGGTTTACCTATAAAATTAATTAGCGGGTTATCGTAAATTTCTACAAACATATATACATAATTCCATATCCAAGGCACGATTAACAAGGTAACCAGTAAAATAATAGTTATCATCATTAAGCCGGCAAATTCCAGAAAACTTATCAGACGTCTTTTTAAATAGGTGGCTGTTGTAGTTATCTTATAAGCTTTATTTAAAATAGTACGTAACCCCTCAAATATAGAAGAAGCAGTCCAGAGTGCACTTATAATCGCAATAGTAAGTAAACTTTGCGGTGGGCTGGAAGTGATTTCAATAATCCTCGGTTTTAAAGCTTCAATAAAATTAGCCCATGAGCTTTCAAGAATTAAATTAACTAATAGTTCAGATAAGTTCTGTTTGCCGAAAAACCCAACTAAAGCGACAAAAAATACAAGGGTTGGAAAAATAGTCAGCATCAGTAAAAATGCCATGTAACCCGCATGTTCAACGCCTTCGTGGTACACAGTGTCATATATTGCTTTATAAAAGCAACGCAAAAGTGTTTTTAATCTACTTTTCATTTCTTTCTTTCTCAAGAGATATCTTTTTTTGAGCACATGCAGCTTTAATTGTATTGCCGAGCATACAAGCAACAGTCATGGGACCTACTCCTCCTGGAACAGGAGTTAAATAGCCGGCGACTTGTTTTACATCATCAAAATCCACATCTCCGTAAAGTTTCCCCTCTCTTCTTACTATCCCAACATCAATAACACATGCCCCTTCTTTAACCCAGCTTGCCTTCAACATTCCGGGATTACCGGTTGCAGAAATTAAAATATCGGCTCGTTTGCACTCTTCTTCAATATTTTCAGACTTTGAATGTAAAACAGTTACCGTACAGTTTTCTTTAAGTAACATCATAGCCATCGGTCTACCGACAATCATGGATCTACCGATCACGGCAGCTTTTTTCCCCGATAAATCTTCCCCGAAAATGCGCTTTAAAAGGATCAGTACGCCTTTTGGTGTACACGGTTCAAGGCAATCCCGCCATGAGCTGAGTAACCCGATATTTTTGATTGTAAAACCATCTACATCTTTTTCAGAATCAATATAGTTGATTATTTCATGAGAATCTAAATGGCCGGGGAGGGGAAGTTGCAGTAAAATACCGTGTACGCGATGGTCATTGTTTAAATGCTCAATTTTTGCAATTAGTACTTTAGAAGAAATTTTCTCAGGCAGCGGATATTCAAAAATATTGATTCCGATTTCCTTTGCTCTTCTTAACTTATGATTTACATAAACTATGCTTGACTGGTCATCACCGACTAAAATTACTGCAAGGCCGGGAATAAGGTGATGTTTTTCCTTTAAATAATCCACATCAGCTTTAAGTCGTGCATAATATTCTTCTGCTATCTTTCTACCGTCAATAATTTGGCAATTAGCCATAAAATCATATTCTCTTAATATTTTTTATATTTTTGGTATGCCTTTAGTTGTGGAATATTCAAAATGTAAAGGCTTATTCGGATATACCACAGAATAGACTGAGTGGCAAGCCAACGCTGCTTCCGAGAAACCAGTTAGGATTAATTTCAATTTTCCTTTATAGGTGGCTACATCACCGACTGCATAGATATTCTCTAAGTTTGTAGTCATATTTACCGGATCAACCGCAATGTGTTTCTTATCAAAGTTTAACCCCCAATCGGCAATTGCTCCAAGCTCCATAGCAAGACCGAAAAAGGGTAAGAGTATATCCGCTTCAATAGTTCTTACATTATTATCTAAATCAATAACTTCAACTTCTTTCAGATAACCGCTCTCTCCGCGGATTGCACTTAACTGATAGGGGATTACAAATTCAATTTTACCTGTCTTGGATATTTCATGCATTTTGTTTATATTCTCAGGTAAAGCTCTGAATTTATCCCTTCTATGTACTACATAAACCTTTTTAGCAATACCCGAAAGGATGATTGTCCAATCAACGGCTGAATCACCGCCTCCGGCAACCACAACTACTTTATCTCTAAAGCCTTCCTTTTTATTTACCATATAGAAAACACTTTTACCCTCAAAGCTTTCTATACTTTCCAGCGGGGGTTTATTAGGTCCGAAGGCTCCGCCGCCTGCTGCAATTATTATTGCTGATACTTCAATCTCATTATTTTGAGAGGTTTTTAGCTGCCACTTATGATTTTCTCTTTTTATGCAGGTGACTGTGTTATTAAGCAGCAGGTGAGGATTAAAAGGTTTGGCTTGTCGGTAAAGATTTTCAACAAGCTCTGAGCCTGAAATATGCTCAAAACCAGGGATATCATAAATCGGTTTCTCAGGATATAGAGCAGCACACTGGCCGCCCATAAATTCCAATGAATCAATTATTATTGATTTTAAGCCAAGCATACCGGCTTGGAAGGCTGTAAAAAGCCCGACCGGGCCTGCACCTATTATTGCTATATCAGTCTTGATCAACTTTTACCTCAGTGTCTTTTTCTAAACTTTTAAAGAAGTTTCTCATTTCAGTAAACACTGTTTTTGAATCATAGTTAGTATGGTTTATACCCGGATAAATAATTAACTTTTTCGGCTCATTTACTTTTTCTATAATTTTTAATGAGTGAGTATGTGGAATAATCTCATCGTTATCACCATGAATAATAATTACCGGAACCTTAACTTTTGATATATTGTTAATGGTATCAAAGTTATCTTTGAGTAAATATTTAACCGGGATATAGAAATATATTTCACTTGCTCTATCTTGAATCGTTGTATAAGGAGTAATTAACAGCAAGCCTTTAAATTCATGCTTAGCAGCCATTTGAGTGGCGATCCCCGTTCCCAAAGATTCTCCTATAACAATAACTTTTTTAAGGTCATAGCCTTCTTTTTTTATAAATTCAATAGTTGCTTCCGCATCATTAAGGATTCCTTCTTCGGTCGGAAAGCCTTCACTTTTCCCGAATCCCCTCCAGGCAGGAATAATAAATCCGTAACCCATTGCATTTAATTCTTTCAATTTATCTATTCTTTGCGGTATATGCCCGGAATTACCATGGTAAAATATTACCATTTCTTTACCCATATCCGGTTTTTTATACCATGCTTGAATTTTAACCCCGTCTTTGGTAGTTAAAAATATTTCTTCGGTGGTCGGCATGTTATAACTTTCCAAGCCGATTATTTCCTGCTCGGGATGATATAATAACGTCCTTTGATTTAAGTAAATATAACCTAAGACCCCTAGATAAAGCACCATGCAAGCTATAATAATACGAAATATATTTTTCTTGGTCATCACTAACTCTTAAAATTGAAATTCGAGCAATGTTAACAAGTTTTAAAAGCCTGCTCAAGAGAAAGTATATAAACTTTGTTTAGTTAATATAAAAATATCGATAACTCTCATAAAAAAGCTTAGAAATAGGGGGAGATTAATAGTATATAAATTAGCAATTTAATTTTTTGTTTTAACGTGAAAGCGGCTTATCATCTTGTCTTTCATTGTTTTTTATAGTTGTTTTAAAGCTATTTACCGGATTCTTACTAACTTTATCTTCTATTTTTACTTTTGGATAGATTAAATCAATTATATTTTCTATCAACTTATAAAAATGTTGTAATATTGAGAAGCTACCGGGAAAGTTTTCCGGCTGTAAGTGGTTAGATTCTTGCGAAGATTTTTGCGTATTCTTAACATAACCTATGTTATCTTTATTTACCGGTGAATGCACTTTATGGCTGATTTTTGTTTTATTTGATACAGTACCTAAGCTTTCCGCTAATTTTCTATCCTGCTTTTCCTGGAGGTTACGTGCTAGGTATTCATCTTTTTCTTCGGAATCTAATCTTTTAGCAAGTTTTTTATCTTCTTTTTTCTGAAGTGTTAAAGCCAGTTCATAATCTGATTCTTCTTGTTGGAGCTTCTTAGCAAGCTTAATATCTTTATGTTCTTGTTTACTTCTCTTTTGTTGTTCGGTTAAATGTGTATTCTTTTCGTTTTTAGAAGTTGTCTTAGTAGAAGCTATAGATTCTCCTTTATATTGTTGCTTCCCGTCTTTATCAATCATCTCGCTTAGCTTTCTATTACCGATATTGCTCAGCAATCTATTCATTGCACTTAGATCATTTATATTAAGCTTTTCAATATGCTTCTTTATTTCCGATACTATATCAGATTTTTCTCTATCCGCCTCACGTCTGTCAGCGATCATATTATTTACAACTTTTGATACTTTCCCAAGCTCATGAATTTGTGCTTGCTTTGCATCTATAATTTCTTTATTCACTCCTTTCTTCTTAGCAAAAGAAATTTCTTTCATCAATTGCACTGAAAGATCAGTAATTTTAATTTTAATATCTTTGAGCTCTTTTGTAGTTTTCAATTTTAGTTTGAGTTCTGCGGTTCTTTCCCTAAGTTCCAATATGTCTTCATAAGGATTTTTCATTGAGCCTAATTTTTGAGAAATGGATAACTCAGATTCCTTATCAGGTTTTTGAGGTTTGTTGGTTACTTGGTGGGATGCTTTTCTTAACTTTTCTTTATTAAAACCTTGAATTGCTGATAATAATGCAGAACGATCTTCACTTTCAGGTGCATCTTTGGCGTTTCCAGTTTCTGTTATCACCATTTTGGAGATTGCTTTACCTTGGTCAAACATTGATTTTAAGGCTTGGGCATCTTCTAATGTGATATCGTCAAGTTTTCTAGAAATATTATCTTTCAATGTATTCTGCTCAATAATTATACTGTTTTCAATTTTAAATTGAGCAATCTTTTTATCTATATATAATTTTCTTGCCTGGAGGTTTTCTTTGAACTTATTGTATTCCAGTTCTTTTTGAGGGGTGAGCTTGCCGCTTTTATTTAAATGGTTAAGAGTATTAGTTATAAATAGAAGATCTTCTTGCAATGTATTTTTTAACTTTTCTAGAGGTCGTGTATTATTTTGGCATTCTTTGTAGGCATCATCGATCTCTTTCTGAAAAACTTCTTTTTCTACTATCTCCAGTTTTTTGCTTTTAACAGCAACTTTCCCAAGAGATGCTTTTTTTTCACTAAAAGTTTTTTCCGTTTCTTTAATCTCTACTTCTTTGCTTCTTTCAGAGGTTTTATTTAACTTCCCTTTTTTAGCATTTAATTCTTCTAATAATCCCATTATTGCCTTCCATTTTGAATTGCTTATATAAATGTAAAGTAAATATGTTAATATTTAGTTAATATTATTTGTATTTTTATTGTTTTTATAGGAGAAGACTTCCATAAATGCAAAATTATAGCTTATACTATATAAAGAAAGTATATTTTAATTAAATAAATAAATTTTAAATATTACTTTTAAATTAAAGAAATAATATTTTTAAGGTAAATAAGACCTATTCTAAGCCGAATAAGCTTTTACTAAATGCTTTAGCATCAAATTGATCTAAGTCCTCAATTTTCTCTCCTACTCCGATTAAATGAACGGGAGTAGAAAATTTTTGAGCGATTGCAACCAATATTCCGGCTTTAGCAGTGCCGTCCAATTTAGTAACTATAAGCCCGGTAATATTTACTATTTCTTTAAATATCTCAACTTGAGAGATGGCATTCTGCCCGACGCATGCATCCAGAACAAGCAATGTGTCATGCGGAGCTTCAGGGTTTAATTTTTTAATAACTTTAATAATTTTAGCGAGTTCTTCCATGAGATTTTTTTTATTTTGCAGACGTCCCGCAGTATCTATTAATAAAACATCGATTTGTTCGGTTGTTGCTTTTTCTAAAGCTTTATATGCAACACTTGCAGGGTCTGCTCCCGGTTCTCCTTGAATTAGTTCGCACCCTGCGCGTTCAGCCCAAACTTTAAGTTGAAGATCAGCGGCCGCGCGGAAGGTATCACAAGCTGCAAGTAAAACCGTTTTACCTTCATTTTTCAGCTTATTGGCAATTTTGCCGATAGTAGTAGTTTTACCGCTGCCATTTACTCCGCATACTAATATAACTTGCGGTTTACATGTAAATTTCAGCTCTTTAGCAAAGGGAGAAACTATATTTGCTATTTTATCCGCAAGATAAGTTTTAACTTCTTCTTCAGTAATATCTTTTTGAAATTTATCTTTTTTTAAACTTTGGATAAGACTGCTTGCGACTTTTACCCCCATGTCCGACATGATTAAGAGTTCTTCAAGCTCTTCTAAAGTCCGGTCATCAAGTTTTTTAGTCGTGAATATACTAGTTATGCTTGATGTTATATTGCCTGAGGTTTTGCTTAGGCCTTTTTTAATTCTTTCTAACCAACTCATATCAACCAACTAATTTTTTTTGAAAATATAACCATGATAACAATAAATGCAAGAATAGTAGCTGAAGCTCGCAGCTTTTTAAACACTCCCTTTCATCTGCAAGGAAGAAAAAAAGGGATAGGAGTGGATTGTATAGGCCTTATTATAGGTGTTGCGGAATCTCTTACTATTTATTCTAAGCAAGGCGGGTTAATTAAAGATTATGATATTTTAAACTATTCTATATTTGATGGAACGCAATATTTAAAAAAGAAGTTAACACAACACTTAGAAGAAACTAATTTTCTCAATTTAGGCAATATTGTTTTATTTCAAGGTTTGCCGAATTCATACCATTTAGGAATTATTGCGGATTATAGCACAGAAAATTTTTCGCTGATTCATGCTTGCATTAGTAGAAGTAAGGTGGTTGAGCATAGGTTAACCGATGAGCTTAAAAACAAAATTATAAAAATTTATCAATTTGTAAACAGGGGGTAATTAAATATGGCTTCAATTATTTTAAGTAGTGTCGGAAGCATTGCAGGTGCAAGCTTAGGAAGTATGGCAGGCATCGGAAGTGCACTCGGGGCAAGTATCGGACAACTGGCCGGAAGTTTTGCCGGTTCATTTATTGATCAAAACCTATTTGGAAGTAAGCAGAATATTAATACTTACGGTAAGCGACTTTCCGATTTAGCAGTGCAAAGCTCAGTATACGGTGAAATGATTAATATACTTTTTGGTAGTGCACTTATTGCAGGAAATATTATATGGGCAACCGATATCAAGGAAGCTTCTCATATTAGGCGCCAGACCGGCGGCGGTAAGGGGATGAAAATCAAGCAAACCCATACTGATTACAGTTACAGTATTTCACTTGCAATTGCATTATGTGAAGGAACAATTTCTTCAATTAATAAGGTGATAGCCGATGGAAGAGTGTTAGACCCCACTCTTTATAATATGAGGGTTTATCGGGGAGATGAAGCCCAACTTCCAGATCCCTTGATAGAAAGTATACAGGGAATAGGAAAAACTCCAGCTTATCGAGGGATTGCTTATGTAGTATTTGAAAATTTAGAGCTTGCAGAATTCGGTAACCGTATTCCTAATTTCAATTTTGAAGTAAGAAAGGAAATCAGCTCTAGTGGTGAAGTAGAGAGAGTAGAGGATTTAATTGAATCGATTATTATTATCCCGGGTTGCGGGGAGTTTGTTTATGATACGAATACGCAGCAAAAACTGGATGTGGATTATTATGATGGAGGTTGGATTCAAAGGGGAATGCGACAATCAATTAACCGAAATAACTTATCGGGTAAGGCCGATGCCGTGCTCGCGCTGGATCAGTTGAAAGAAACACTGCCTAATGTTAAATGGGTTGCTCCCGTAGTTTCATGGTTTGCCTCTTCGCTAGATATAAATAATGCAATTATTGAACCGAGAGTCGAATATAAAGCTAATGTGCTGACTACTCCTTCAGTGTGGAAAGTCGCCGGATTTACTCGTGAAACAGCTCGGCTTATTACTCAGAAAGAAAGACGTCCGATTTACGGCGGTACTACTAATGATGAAAGCATATCACGCTACTTGGATGAAATGAAATCGAGAGGATTTAAAGTAATGTTCTACCCTATGGTCTTTGTGGATCAAGAGGATAAGCCGTGGCGAGGACATATATCGGGTGAAGCCAAAGATGTTAAAAGCTTTTTTAATAAAAAACGGGGTTATAATGAATTCATTTTGCATTATGCTCGCCTGGTTAAAGGTAAAGTTGATGCTTTTATCATCGGCTCGGAGTTGAAAAATTTAACCTCTGTAAAAACTAAAGATAATAACTTTCCGACTGTTGAGGAGCTAATAAATTTAGCAGCTAAAGTAAAAGTTATTTTAGGGGAGGAGGTTAAAGTCAGTTATGCTGCCGATTGGAGTGAATATCACCATTCTGATGAGGGATGGCACCATCTCGATGATTTATGGGCATCACCTCATATTGATTTCATCGGAATTGATGCATATTTCCCGCTTAGTAATGAAAAGCACAGTGTATATGATGTTGAGAAATTAATGAAGGGATGGGAATCGGGAGAAGGTTATGATTTTTATTATTTGGATTCGGCTAAAAAAGAAGGTAAAGCGGGTTTATCACCCGAATGGGCATGGAAAAATATAAAGTATTGGTGGGAAAATGAGCATCATAATCCGAACGGCAAAAAGACTTCCTGGGTGCCAAAATCTAAAAAAATTTGGTTTACCGAATATGGATTCCCCTCGATAACTTGCGCTTCAAATCAGCCAAACGTATTTTATGATCCGTCTACCTCGGAATCAAATGTGCCGATTCATTCCGATGCAAGTATAGACCTTTTTGCTCAGCGTGCCGCAATTGAGGCCACTGAGAAGAAATGGCGAAATTCCGATATGATTGAAAATAAATTTTTATGGACTTGGGATGCAAGGCCTTATCCCTATTGGCCTAATTTAAATGATGTTTGGGCTGATGGTGCCTGCTGGGTTAGAGGGCACTGGGTACAAGGTAAATTAGGTATCTCGACTCTTGCGCAAGTGATCATGGAACTGCTGCAAAGGACTGCATTAAAGCAATCCGATATTGATCTCTCTAAACTTAATCACCCGATTGAGGGATTTTGTATTACATCACCAAGCAATCTAAGAAATATGATCAAAATACTCCAACAAGCTTACTTCTTTGATATTGTTGAGCAGAACCGGCGCCTTACTTTTATGCCGCGGATACATAAAGAAATATGTAAAATTAATTCGGATGACTTAGTTGCTACTAAAGTCTCAAGAGATAATATTGAAACAATTCATATAAAAAGAGTGCAGGAAATGGAGCTTCCTCAATTCATTAATATTAATTTCTTCAATTCTTACCGTGATTTCCAGGTTTCTACCGTTCATGCACAAAGATATCACACCTCAAGTCAAGAGCAACTAACCATTAACTTGCCGATTGTTATGACTGAGCATATCGCCCGAAGAATTGCTGATATAGCGTTGTTCGGTTCATGGCTTGAGCAGATGCAATATACTTTTACCCTATCACTTAAGTATGCATTTCTTAAACCCGGAAATTTAGTTGAAATTGAGGTTAACAATGAAAAGCATTTAATTAGAATTACTAATACATGTTTCGGTAAAAACCGTGTTTTAAAAGTTGAAGGGGTAGCCGAAAATCTTGATTTATATGATACTAGACCGGATATGGATATCAGCGGTATAAATTCCGTCGATAATAGAATTGCAGAAACTTACCTGGAAATTTTAGATATACCATTACTGGGAGAAGAAAAAACTAATCAGACGGGTAGGGTACTATTTGCAGCTTGCCCACTGAGCAGCAATTGGAGCGGCTGCACCGTATATTTAAATTTTAATACACAAGAATATAAAGAAATTTGCCGAGTAAAAAGAGCTGCGACTATGGGAGCAATATTAAACACTTTAAATAATGCGGCAATTCCGGGAGTTATTGATCTTGAAAGTTCAGTGACGGTAAATATCATAAGCGGTAGCTTAAAAAGCATAAGCTTTGATGAGTTAATTAACTACGGTAATTTAGCTGTGATAAATAATGAAATTATCCAATTTCAAAATGCTGAGCTTCTGAGTGAGAATCAATATAAACTAAGTAAGTTTCTAAGAGGAAGATTTGGTACCGAAAAAGAGATCGGTAACCATAATAGCGGGGATAGGTTTATACTTTTAGATGAAAGTTTAGAATATGTTGAAATACCTAACCAATATATCGGTAAAACAGCTCTTTATAAAGCAATAAGCTTTGGTGAACTTGAAAATAAGGAAGTCGAGCTTAAGGAAATAACATATCAGGCTACTTGTTTAAAGCCTTACAGCCCATGTTATCTTCATGTTGTAAAAGAAGCAGATAACTTAAAAACACTGAAATGGCTACGAAGAACAAGAGGAGATGGAGAATTGAGGGATAATGTTGATGTTGTGCTTAATGAAGATAAAGAAGAATATTTAGTGAGAGTAACTAATAATGAAGTTATAAAAGAGATAATTACCCATATTCCTGAGTTAAAAATAGACTTGGAAATTATAAAGATATTAAAAGAGAAAGGAGCTATGATTAAGATTTCACAACTTTCTCAAAAGGTAGGGGAAGGAAATGAAGTTTCGGTACCATCTGAACTTATAAGGCGGCTTACTTTGTAATACTAGTTTTTTTATCATACCATCCATAAATTAAGCATAAAAATTCTCGGAAAGTATACCATTTATTTTTAAAAAAGAGTAT
This sequence comes from Candidatus Jidaibacter acanthamoeba, assembly GCF_000815465.1. Lineage (NCBI taxonomy): Bacteria > Pseudomonadati > Pseudomonadota > Alphaproteobacteria > Rickettsiales > Candidatus Midichloriaceae > Candidatus Jidaibacter > Candidatus Jidaibacter acanthamoebae. The sequence continues at coordinate 25,569 of NZ_JSWE01000184.1, forward strand.
ATTCGGAAAGGATTTATTAATCAGTTTCAGTTTCAAAATAATTTTTTAATTAATTTATTTAACCGGAGTATAGCTTATGAGGAAAAATTTTATGATGCCGATCTTTCCGGAAAAAGAATATTGTGATTTACCCTGTGAGCAGGGTACTTTCTCCCAAGCGTTGTGTGAGAAATATAATGTATTAAAGACTCTAAATAATCAAATAGACGCTCAATTAGAAAAGAAGGTTGAAGGAGCATTTAACATCTTAAAGATAACAAGTTTACTCAATAAACTATATGATAAAACATTTAATTATAACAAATCCGATTTTGCTATATGTACTAATATTGTTTCAAAATGTTATAAGGAAAACAGTAAAGCAGAAAACTTCGAGCAGAACTTTAGCAGCTGTGTTGAGGAAAATATAGAATATGTTTTATTTAGGGAAGATTTTAAAACTTATCTGAACGAAGGGCATTGTACTGATAATCTTTCCTATTGTCTAGCTGATAACTTATATGAAATAAACTTAGGTTTCAGTAACATACACGCTATGCTAAGCAATATGGGCAGTTCCTTATGTTATAATTTTATAAATAATGATGAAATTATAAGTTAATCTTTTTGTAAAAGTAACTTTTTTAAAAAGAATTTATATTATTTAAATATATTATCTGTTCATGTAGTTGATGGCCAATCTGTTTATGGGGGGATATAGTAAATTAAGTTGAATACCTTACACATTTATTTGAATAAGCTAATAGTAGCGCGCACCCCCGCCCCCTTTAGAGAGGCAGGGCTCATAAAAATTATTTAATAATTTTTATGTATATTATTTTTTTACAACCAATAGGCTAAGAATTTGTTCTCAGATTTATAGCTTAATTTATTCTAAACAACAGATATGTAATTAATTGGTATCAATTCATACTCGGCTATTTTAAGTCTTTTAAAAAAAACATTGTTCCGTAATTTTTAAGAGTTTTATAATAGCCGGTTAAATCATTTTATGTTTGAAAGTTATTGATTACCTTTTCTTCTTAAGAATGCAGGAATATCAAACAAGTCCTCTTTTGAAGGCTGTTTCTGAGATTTATCGTCATTAGAGGTGTTTTTATGTGCAAAGCTTGAAGTAACTTTACTGAATAAACTGAAAGGCTTAGCTTCTTTGGTTTTATCAGTTAAAGCTTCAGCGGCCGGTTGTTGAGTATGCTCAAAAGATGTATTGTCTTCCGAGTCTTCTTCCTGATCATTAACCAAGTTTTGAAACTCATACTCTTCAGGTTCAGCCGGTTTTGGTGCTATAAAAGCATTGCTCACCTGTTGCTGCTCTTCACTTTCGGTTACCGAGTCGTTAGCATAAGTAGTTGTATCAATTGCTTGAGGCCTGGTTATAATATTTTCAGGCTTTTGGTAGCTTACATCAGGTTTAGTACGTTTGATGAAATGTTCGGAATCAATGCCGGTTGCAACCACCGATACCCTGATTTTCCCTTCTAAATCCGCATTGAAAGCAGAACCGAAAATAATATTCGCTTCGCCGTCAACTTCTTCTCCAATTCTCTTAGCCGCTTCATCAACTTCAAATAAACTCATATCCGTACCTCCTGTGATGTTGATCAGCACGCCTTTAGCACCTTTCATGGACGAATTATCAAGGAGCGGATTAGAGATAGCATTTTCAGCTGCCTTAATCGCGCGATTTTCACCGTCAGCTTCACCGGTGCCCATCATTGCTTTACCCATTTCACTCATAACGGTTCTAATATCCGCAAAGTCCAGGTTAATAAGTCCCGGCATGGTGATTAAGTCGGTTATACCTCTTACTCCCGAATGCAGAACATTATCTGCCATTTTAAAAGCATCAGCAAAAGTTGTCTTTTCATTAGCGATTCTAAATAAATTTTGGTTCGGGATCACAATTAATGTATCCACATATTTTTGCATTTCTTCTAAACCGAGTTCGGCAACTTTCATCCGGCGCATTCCTTCAAAATGAAACGGCTTGGTAACAACACCTACAGTTAAGATATTTTTTTCTTTTGCAGCCTTAGCGATGACGGGAGCTGCACCTGTTCCGGTTCCGCCTCCCATACCTGCGGTGATAAACACCATATTCAAATTTTCCATCGCGGAAAGAAGTTCGCTCATTGATTCTTCCGCCGCTCCTTTACCGACCTCAGGATGAGAACCGGCTCCTAATCCTTTTGTCGAAGTTGCTCCCAACTGAATTCTGTTACTGGTAAGTGCGTGATCTAATGCTTGTGCATCAGTATTTGCCGCCCAAAAATCCACCCCTTCAAGGTTCGACGTAATCATGTTATTGACTGCGTTATTACCTGCTCCACCAACACCGAATACTCCGATTTTTACTATCATATCCATGTTGCTTGGAAGACTAATACTTAATGCCATAAATTATAACTCTAAATTTTAGATAAAATATTCTCAATTAATAGTAGCATTAAAGGTGATAATTACAACCCCTATTGTTATAAATGCAACACATAATTTAAAGTTTAAATAAGTGCTCCATCTGCTTGTTTTATGAGCCGTAAAGTTGTTGTTACCTCTCTGTTAGCCCGCATGCGACTTTTGTATATAACCATTTATTATTTAATTATTATTAAATATTTAAGGATTTAAAACTCAAAACGACACTTTATTATAATTTTAACTACTAATCAATCATAAAATTTTAATCGTTCTACTTGTTACCCGATAAAATCAGATCTTATAACCATAATATTTTCTACGATTATAGAGCTAGAAGAATTAAGGAGTTATTATATCAACGCATACCATATCTTTTGCGTTAATAAAATTCCAATCTGACTTCCCGACTAAACTGTCACTTTCGACTAAACACATCTTATCAGGCTTATTAGCATCAACAGCGCCATCATAAATTCCAGGGCACACTGAAAATTCAGCAGTATAATCAGGCTCAAGCATAGCACCTTTCGGATTTTTACATGCCGTAATAGGCGGAACTAAACAGTTAGAAGATTCCACTCCTCCGGCACAGCATAGATTTCTGATTCTTTTTCCTGAAGGGACAGTATATGAAGGATACATATCGGAACCTGTGTATCCGTCTTCTCCCGGGATTACACTATAAGCACCGCAACCGTCCGTACTTGCTCTTATAGCAGGAGTTATAATTTTTACTTTGCGATATGTACCGTTAGCATTAAATTGCGGAATGAATGCAGCAAATTGTACACCGTAAACTTTTGCCGAAACGTCTTGTGCAAGTATAGTTGTGGTTTGGCCATTAGAAGCGGTAAGAATATTTTCATAATATTCTTTAAGCGGAGGGGAATCTTTTTCTTGATTGCCGAAGGTCGGAGATAGCGCAAGCTTAGCATAATTCAAGGTTCCATTAGCCGGCGTTGCGGTTAAACTACCCGCAGCATCAAGCTTATAGGCTATTTTATCACTACCGTAGGCTGCGGCCGAGCCGTCGACATCAATATAAATGATTTCTCCGCTATTAGTTAACTTAACAAAATAATATTTTAGAGCGGGATATTGTGTAGATTTGCCGCTAACCGTGCCGTTAGTGGTAGTATATTCACTGACAATTCCGTAGTTTGATTGACGAGGAGTCGGTCTTGGTACGCATCCTAAATAAACTTCGTTAGCACAGGAATTTTCCTGACAAACACACACCTGCGAAGGATTATCAGATGGAACTTGCGCACAATAACTTATTTTATTTTCCGAGCCCGGGATTTGGCTGCAAGTTTTTAAATTGTCGTAATTTGTAGTATCACCAGGAAACTTATATCTAAGTAGTAGTGTACGTTCAATACTTCCGGCACCGGTAATTTCATTTAAGCGAATCACCGGTTGATCGAATTTACTGCCTAAACTTATGTACCCCAAAACTCTATTGCCGTTTACATCAAGTGAATCCTCAAGCCCGATCGTGTCATCAACCATCGGTTCCATTCCGGGTGCGATTGTGTCATTAAATGTTGGGGGCCCAGGATAAACAGGTCCGTCAACACATCCTATTAAGGAATAATCCCAACTGAAAGTAGGAGAGCACGTGCCCCCGACATCAGACATACAGTAATAACCGCAAATTTTTGTGCGATTTGTATCATTTCTTCCGCTATGGTGATAACCTGCGCCCGGTGCATATGAATACACTGCAACCGTATGACAAAATAATTGTCTTGCATTAGAGCTTAAGCCAAAGTTTTCACTAAGCCGATTATAAAAATCGCTTTCATGAAATGTTGCGCTACGAATATTAGTATCCCAAAGTACGCATTCGCCGAAAAATTGAAACCAGCACCATTGATGGTAAATTTTATATACGGGGCTAAACGCATCAGTATTAACTCTTGCTATTTTCAGGCGCTCATTAGTGGTGGGGAACCCGCCTTTACATACTTCCCTTCTCCCCATGGTATCCGGCTCCCTTGTCCAATCTGCGCATGAGCCGCTCTCCGAGTAAGCAGAAGATAAACGTATATCAATAAAAATAATAGAAAACGATAAGAAAAATATATATAAAAAAGAACGCATTATTTAAGTACCTCTAATATTTCAGGTAGATCCGCAAGATTAAGCACGCCGACAATTGAATATTCACCCTGCTTTAGTACAAACATTCTGCGCTCAACACTATAAGCTTTGATTTGAGTTAATTCAAATTCATTTAGGCTGAAAGAATGCTTAAATTTTTTATCGGCAAACTTATTTGAGGTGAAAATTTGGGTAGCAAACTTATCTAAACAATTTCGCAAACAGTCATTATCTAATATTCTATCAGTCGTATCGGTTGAAAAAAAGGCAATCGCATTTTTACTTGTCAGTTCATCAAGCCAGGAAGAAAAGAGCGGAGAAAACACATTGCTGAAGAATAAGTCATAACATTTATTAAATGCAATAATAGTCGGTCTGCCGTCGAGAAGTGAAGGTATCTTAAGCAGTAATAATACTAAGAAAGCCTCCTGAATCGGTTTAGACTTGGAAAGCTCAGTTATATCAATACTTAGAATATCCTCCAAAGTGAATAGATCCAAGAAATCTTCATCAAAAAAGTTTGAGTAAATTTCACTATTGAAATAACTGTTAAAACTGGATTTTATTGCTTCATCTTCTGATTTTTCAATTATACCGCTAAGTAGGGTATAAGGATCTTCATTCTCATTACCTTCAAATAAGCTTTTAGCAAGGGCGGCAAAAAAAGTTTGGTATTGTGCATTATCACTGGCACGGGGATAAATTAAATTAGTTAGGAAATTACTGAACAGTTCTAATTTTCCTTTAAAAAGTTCTTTATCAAAAAGCTTTATTTTAATCGGGGAGAAATCATCCGGATTTGGTTTAACATATAATCCGCCTATCTCCTCGATAAATTTTTCGGAATTGCCTTCGGCGTCGATAAAAATAATTCGCGGGTTTAATTTAGTGCTTTGGGTAAGAAAGAACTTCATAAGCACATTTTTTCCGCTGTGTTCATTGCCGATAATTAATGTGTTTCCGTTGTTATGATTATGAAAATTGAAATAATATGGGTTCCCGTCATTGTTTCTAAACAGGGAAATAGCAGGCCCCCATTTACTGCCGCTATAGCAGCCTATATTTTTATGATGTATCGAGGTGAGTGCACCGATTAAATTAGTCGCCGTATAGTTAATTCTATCTATAAATCTAAAATTACCCGGCAGCTGTGACCAAAAACATTTGGCCATTTTAAAATCTTCTCTTACCGCAACCAGTCCGATATTTTGCAGTACTTCAACGGTTTTGTTTAATTTATCCTGGAAAAAACTCTCATCATCACTGTATACTAATAGGGTAACCTGATGAGCGCAGTAATCATTATTATTGCCCTTATCTTCATTTAGAATCTCGGCTAAGTCATTCTCTTGAGCTATATCTTGTGCTTTGGCAGCCTCTAAATGAGACATCATTTTTTTATGGTCCTTTAGTGCGGTATTTGATGATACAAAGCACAGAGATTCTGAAATTATGAACTGCATGCCAAGCTGAAGCAGCTTGTCATATGCGCTAACCGAGATATTTTGCGGTTGTTTTAAACTAAATACCGCGCAATATCTTTTAAAATCAGTGCCCTCTATTACCACGGTGTTAAATTTATATTTAATTTTAATATTTGCTAAGTACTCAGATAAATCTTTAATCGGTACATGAGCTCTCGTTTGGGTTAATTGTACAAGGTTGTTATATAAAGAAAGAGGCTCGGATATATATCCTTCGTCTTCGGTTTTTTGCATAGTGAGCTTGGTTGAGCCGAATCTTTTTAGGTCATCAACCATATTATTGGTGATGTCGTGCAACTCTTCACATGCGGTATTTAAGTGATTGTAATGTTGGTTTTTAATTAGTGGAAAAAACAAAGTTTTCGGGTCGAAGGTACCGGTTTGAATGTTTTGTCTGATAATGGTTACATATAACGTGTTAACCAACTGTTTATCCCAATTGTTTTTTTTAGCCCACCTTTGGTTTAGTTCTTCAGCAAAGCCAAAAGGCATTTCACCCGGAGGAACCATATTTTCTCGATTTCTAAGCACATGTATATGAACTGCATACTTATATTCGGTAACATGTTTTTTTATTACTTTTCTAAGTTGGTCACGCAAATTTACTTTTTGAAATTCGCTATCATTTGTTTCCAGCCCGGAAATTTTAATTATTTGCAGTAATTCCCCATTCTTGGTAAGTAGTGTTTCTTTGTCATAATGGCAGGCAATCGGAATAAATTCCGCTATCTTATCCTCAATAAAATATTTTTCATCTTCTATAAAAATGGATCTGTCTCTAAAAAACACTTTAATCTAATTACCAAATTTTCTATCTTACAATAGATTAAAATGAATATTCTATAGGTCAACAGTATTTTACAAAAAGAATAGATGTAAAAGATAAAAGGAGTCAACTATACCTATAATCTGCTTGTCTACTGATGAGCCTTAATAACTTTCCGCCATTTATTAGCCGAAAATTTTTCAATCTCTCTATGCAACCTTTTTTTTCTGTTAGGAGATATAGCATTGCTTAAGTCCATGGTTTCGTTATGTAGGTATTCTACTTTAACTTTAGCCAACCCTTTCTTGCTGAAACCCAGTACTTCCGCCGCCATTCTTGAAAGATCAATAACGCGAGCTCCTATATAAGGCCCTCTGTCATTGATAATAACTTTTGCCGATTTACTATTCTCAAGGTTAGTGACCTTAACTATGCTGTTTAGAGGTAGATACTTGTGAGCCGCCGTCATTAAATCAGGGTTAAAGATCTCTCCGCTTGCAGTCGGCCTTCCGCCGAATTCACGGCCGTACCATGAAGCAATCCCGGTTTCGGTAAAAGATAATCCGACCACGGGTTTTGCAATTTTTTTCTTTTTATCTATTGATATAATTTGCATTTCTTTCTCAAATAACACCTCATTGTTATTTGCTGTTGCAGCTTGTGAGAATAAGATAAATAAAACAGTAAAAAGCCGAAGAATAATATTCATGCTTACCATAATAAATTTATTTATAAAGCGCTGGATTATACCCTATTTTTCTTTATATTGCAAGCTTTTATCGAATTACCGAAGATTTTTGTGGGAATTAATGCCTGGAAAGTGCGTGAAAACGTAGGATAGAGTTATCAGGCAAATTGTTATTTATATCACTAAATAAATAGGATTCAAGGTAATTATTTTCTTATTTTACCGCTGGATTTTTTGATATTTTTTGGTATATTTTGCATTAAATTAAAAAATGCATATGGTTTTTACTCATGAGCTCAAGTAATATTAACCTCAAGCAAGTGCTGCTGATATTCATTTTAGGAGCAGTGCTTTGGAATGTTCCTGCACCGACCGGAGTCGATCTTAAAGCTTGGCACCTGTTCGGGATTTTTATAACTACTATTATTGCCATAATTTTAAACCCTATGCCGATCGGAGCCATAGCGTTATTCAGTATTTTAGTATGTATAATTACTCATACTCTGACTCTCCATCAGGCGCTCTCCGCTTTCAGTATAGACATAGCTTGGCTTGTAGTGTTTGCTTTCTTTATATCAAGGGGATTTATTAAAACAGGTTTAGGTAAGCGGATAGCTTACTACTTTATTTCTAAGATCGGTAAAAGTACCTTAGGATTATCATATGGCTTAGTATTAACCGACTTTATACTTTCTCCGATGATTCCAAGCGTAACGGCAAGAGGCGGGGGAATAATATTTCCGATTGCAAAAGCATTATCCGATGAATATGAAAAGAATAACCCTTCCAGGAAGGATAAAAACCACAGCGGCGGGTTTTTGATACAGGTTTGCTTCCAATCGAACGTAGTTACCAGTGCCATGTTCTTAACTGCAATGGCAGGAAACCCTTTGGTTCTTAAACTTGCGCCGCAGTTCGGTATAGATATATCTTGGGAAACTTGGGCATTGGGCGCAATTGTTCCGGGGATAATAAGCTTGCTCCTTATTCCTTTAGTGATTTATCTTATTTATCCGCCTAGTGTTAAAAGCACTGAAAATGCTCCCCGCCTTGCTAAGCAGGCTTTAAAAGAAATGGGTAAAATCACTAAGCATGAAGTAGTAATGCTTTTAACTTTTATATTATTAATTACGCTTTGGATTTTAGATTATAGGATCGGGTTTAATGCAACTACCACTGCGTTACTCGGTTTTTGTATATTGATAATTTCCGGGGTATTAAGCTGGAATGATGCCTTAAGCGAAAAAGGAGCCTGGGATACTTTGACCTGGTTCGGTACGCTTGTAATGATGTCGGGTTTTTTAAAAGAATTCGGCATAATGGCATGGATCGGCGTGCAAATGGAACACCTGGTTGCAGGCAAAGGCATGATGCTGACAATGGTGGTAATAGGATTGCTATATTTCTATGTTCATTACTTCTTTGCGAGTATTACTGCTAAGATTACCGTGCTTTATAGTACATTTTTAATGTTACTGATCAGTGCAGGCGTACCGAAGTTGGTTTCCGCATTAGCGCTCGCTTATTTTTCCTCGCTTGCCGCAGGTTTGACTCACTATGGAATCAGCTCAGCTCCTGTTTTCTTCGGGGCAGGTTACTTTAATACTAAAACTTGGTGGAAGGTCGGATTTTTGGTAAGTTTGGTTAATTTGGCGGTTTGGGCGACTATCGGCTCGGCATGGTGGTATGCTTTAGGCTGGTGGTAAAAATATAATTTTTCTAATTCAATACTTTACCTGGCCGAAATATTATATAATACTAATTCTTAAGGGTGTATTTAATATTTCGGCAACGGTGTTTCAATTAGGCATAATTATAGTAATACTATCACTAGTTATCGGCTTTATAGGCGGAGGTGGTAATATTTTAGTTTTAATCCATCCGTTTGAAGCTTTAATTATTCTCGGTACTGCAATTGGTTCTTTTATTATATCCAATTCTAAAACTTCACTGACATTAGCATTCACCAATATTCATAAAGTTACAAAAAGAGAACCTTATTCAAAAGAAGATTATGTTGAGTTGCTCTCATTTTTATTCAATTTACTTAAATACTCTAAATCAAATTCTAAAATGGATTTAGAGACTCAAATTGAATACCCTGAAAAAAGTTTTCTATTTAAACGCTTTAAAAAAATTTTTGATGATAAGCAGGTTACCACCTTTATCTCCGACTATATGCGTCTAATAGTACTAGGGTTTGAAAACCCTTATGAATTGCAACAAATGATGGAAGATGAATTATTTGAGAAAAAAATACAAGGTCAAAACCTTGCTTCCTGCTTTAATAGGTTAGGGGATAGCTTACCCGGGCTCGGAATAATCGCCGCCGTACTTGGAGTAATTAATGCAATGGCATCAATTGCAGCTGACCCGAGCGTGCTCGGAAGGAAAATTGCCGCAGCCCTTATAGGCACATTCTTAGGTGTATTTTTATCATATGGAATAATATCCCCAATCGGTGCGTTTTTCGAAGGCTATACCAATGAAGAAGTAAAATTTCTGGAGTGCATAAAAGCAGCAATTGTTTCACATGCTAAGGGGCACCCTCCCACTATTTCCATTGAATGTGCCCGCCAGATTATCCCAGATCATTTAAAACCAAGCTTTATCGAACTTGAAAAAAGCTTGAAAAAGAACTTAATTGTGAGATAGGAATGCAAGAGAAAGATAAAGATAAAGATAAGGAAAAGGAAGAAACTAAAAAAGCCCCGATAATTATAAAGAAAGTGTTTGCCGCGCATCACGGGCACCATAGTGGAGCTTGGAAGGTGGCTTATGCAGATTTCGTGACTGCAATGATGGCTTTCTTTTTACTTATGTGGCTTTTAAATGCCGTTCCGACTGAAAAGTTAAAGGGTATTGCCGAATACTTTGATCCGACGATTGGAATTTCAGGGCAGCTAGGTGAAGGTTTTAAAGGTGGGTTTAGTTCAGCCGCGCAAAAAGAAGGATTAAAAGAGGAAGATAAAACTCAAGGATTTAAATACGGCGTAAAAAGCGTCGGTGATATTGTAACCGTAAAAAAAATCGGCACCGAAGCGAACTTAGAAGAACAAGAAAATCAAAGATATGAATTAGTTGAAGGTGAGTTAAATAAGTTAATTGAAAAAGATAAAAGCCTGCAGGACTATAAAAATTCATTACAGTTAGTTATTACCCCTGAAGGCTTAGAAATTAGGATTTTCGGACAAGACAAGCATCCTATGTTTAAACCCGGTAGTGCTGAGCTCACCGCTTTCACGGAAGTAATATTATTTAAAATTGCCAAGCTCATTCAATTTACCCCTAACTTCCTTCAATTATCGGGTTTTACCGATAGAACGGTAAATGATACGAATGGCGTATATACTAACTGGGAACTCTCTGCGGATAGGGCAAATGCAGCACGTAGATATTTGGTGCAAAGCGGGGTTCCTTCCGAGCAAATCGGAAGAGTAATTGGAAAAGCCGATACGGATCCGGCGGATCCGAATAACCCTTATGCTGAGAAAAACAGAAGGATTACTATTACACTACTTAGAAATTCAATAATGCCTTATAATAAAATTTCCGCACCTAAAGATTTAATCGGAACGCCTTCAAGGAATGATTTTGATGAAAGTGCGCGTGTAAAATAAGTATATTTTAAAGCTGTCAGTCTAAGGGGGTGGAAATTCAATCCAGCTTAATAAAAATAATTTTATTTTCATTTATATGATTAAAGAGTATCATTCCTCTAAAAAATTAATGAGTGAAAGTTATGTTTATACAGACACAAGAAACTCCTAACCCTCAAACTCTAAAATTTATTCCCGGGGTTCAAGTGTTAAAAGAAGGGACTCTTACCTATCATTCAGGTGAAGATTGTTCTACTTCTCCGCTCGCCGCTGCTCTACTTGATGTTGAAGGGGTAAAGGGGATATTTTTAACTGATAATTTTATCTCCGTTACAAAAGATCCGAGTGCTGATTGGAGTGTTTTAAAACCTATAGTACTTGCTTCCGTTATGGATCACTTTGTTGCACAAAAACCTGTGATAACGGAAAGCGCATTTAAAGCAGACGTTACGAGTGATGTGGAGGATGATGAAGCGGTAAAACAAATTAAAGAATTAATTGAGACCAGAGTAAGGCCGGCTGTAGCTAATGACGGCGGGGATATAATTTACAAAGGTTTTAAAGAAGGAGTGGTTTATGTTGAGTTGCATGGAGCTTGCTCAGGTTGCCCAAGTTCAACGCTTACCTTAAAAAGCGGTATTGAGAATATGCTCAAACATTATATACCTGAAGTTAAAGGGGTTGAATCGGTTTAAACGAGGAGAGTGGGCAACACTATATAAGCAGCCTGCTATTAGGAGCGGCTTACGCACTGCTTTTAAGCTCGCTATTCGATAAATTAATTAACTTACTTTAGGAGCTATAATGCCGCATACAAATCAGAAAATTACGGCTAATGAGGTTTCGGCGCTTATGTGTCCTGTCTGCGGCGGGGAAAAGCTCATCGGGTTTGAAAAATATTTAGGGTGTGCGAAAGGTCATATTTATGATAAAGCACGCCAGGGTTATGTGAATTTATTATCGGCCAATCAGAAAAACTCTAAAAACCCGGGTGATAACCGGATGATGGTGAAGAGCAGAGCAAAGTTTTTAAATGAAGGATATTACCAACCGATATCCAACACTTTAAATATGTTAATTACTAATGAATACTTAAAACCGGTAAAAGATAACTTTCATATAGCTGATATCGGCTGCGGAGAGGGGTACTATTTATCTAATTTAAAACAGCATTTAGACAGCCATTTAAAAGTAAAAGCAAATTACTATGGAATTGATATTTCAAAAGAGGCGATAAAATTAGCTGCCGGGCATAATAAAGGGATTTTATGGTGTGTAGGGAGCGCAATTAAGCTACCCCTTCAAGAAAAGACAATAGATATAGCACTTTCCGTATTTGCCCCGCTTTATTTAAATGAATATCATAGGGTGCTTGCCGACATGGGCAGGTTAATTACTGTTACGCCTTCTACCCTACATTTAATAGAAATGAGAAATATATTATTTTCCTCTATTACCGAAAAAGAAAAAGATAAATTAGTAAAAAAAGCAGAAGAATATTTTACACTTGAAAATTGTTTACCTCTTACCTTTAAATGCCGGATCGGCGTGCAGGAAGATATAGAAAGCCTGCTTGCTATGACTCCTTTTTATTTTAAATCGGGAGGTGAGAAAAAAGCAGAGCTACTTTCATTAAAAGAATTAACCGTGACGGTAGATGTAAAAATATCAGTTTTTAAAAAGCGAGGCGAATAAACCGGCTAACAGCTATTTTTAAACTCCATGAATATATGCTCTCTTATCCAAATTACTTGCATTAACTTTTCGGTTAAATTAATATACCGAAAAATTTAAATTTAAAGTAGGATATATAATGAGTTTATTTTCAGTAGCTTTTGCAGCGGATGCAACATCAGCAGCAACTCAGCAGCCTTCAATGCTCACCAGTTTTGCTCCCCTTGTTTTAATCATGGTGGTATTTTATTTTCTCCTTATTCGCCCGCAGCAAAAGAAAATGAAAGAGCATCAAGGGATGCTTAATAAAATCAGTAAAGGTGATAAAATAGTGACCTCAGGCGGAATTTTCGGGCAAGTTGTTAAAGTTGAAGAAAACAGCAACTATTTGGTTGTAGAAATTGCAGAAAACGTTAAAGTAAAAATTAAAAGAGAAAGCGTTTCTGAAGTTATAAATGAGCAAAACGCATTAAAAGCTGCTTAAGGGATAAGATGCCTAAAATTAATTTTATTGTTAATGATGGAACTACCAAAACTATAGATGCGCCCTTAGGGCTCTCATTACTTGAGGTTGCTCATCAAAATGATATTGATTTAGAGGGAGCATGCGACGGTTCGCTTGCGTGCTCAACCTGCCACGTTATTGTGGATAAAGAGTTCTATGATATGTTACCCGAACCTTCTGAAGCTGAAGAAGATATGCTCGATTTAGCATTCGGGCTTACCCGTACTTCAAGACTTGGATGTCAAATAATCGTGAGTGAAGATTTGGAAGGGTTAACGGTAACTTTACCGTCGGCGACAAGAAACATTATGGTTGATAAGAAGAGCTAGTATGCAACATATTCTAACAGATTATTTACCGATCTTACTTTTTTTAATACTAGCAGGAGGCTTGGCGTTTATAATGTCTATTCTGCCTTTTTTGCTTGCTACACTGCGAGGCGACAGTGAAAAATTATCTTCCTATGAGTGCGGATTTGAAGCATTTGATGCTCCCAGGAGTAAATTTGACGTTAGGTTCTATTTAGTTTCAATTTTGTTTATAATTTTTGACCTTGAAATTGCTTTTCTTTTTCCGTGGGCGATAGTTATAAGAGATATCGGGTTGCTCGGCTTTTGGTCAATGATAATTTTTTTAGTAGTGCTGACCATAGGTTTCATATATGAATGGAAAAAAGGCGCATTAGATTGGGAATAAAAGGGAGTAGAAAAAGTGACGTTAAGACCTATACCACCTGGAATTGAACAAGATGCTCTGCTTAATCAGGTTACTGATGAAATAAGTGACCGCGGTTTTGTTATAGCTCAGCTCGATAAGTTAGTAAACTGGGCGAGAACCGGTTCGCTTTGGCCGATGACTTTCGGGCTTGCCTGTTGTGCAGTCGAGATGATGCATGTTGCTGCCAGCCGTTATGATCTTGATAGGTTTGGGCTTATATTCAGGCCTTCGCCAAGGCAATCGGACGTGATGATTGTTGCAGGAACGCTGACCAATAAAATGGCACCTGCGCTGAGGAAAGTTTATGATCAGATGCCTGAACCGAGATATGTAATTTCTATGGGAAGCTGTGCAAATGGCGGAGGGTATTACCACTATTCTTATTCGGTTGTGAGGGGGTGCGATAGGATTGTGCCCGTTGATGTTTATGTTCCCGGCTGCCCGCCTACAGCTGAGGCATTGCTTTACGGAATCCTTCAATTACAAAGAAAGATTAAAAGAACCGGAAAAGTTTTTGTTCGCTAATAAAGCCTTCATATTATAAGTTATAGTAAGAAGCACGCGCCTATCTGCCATTTATGGCGAGTGTGCTTTATAAATGGCTATGTCATTTATACGTAAACTTAGTTTGTTTTTATAGTTCAACTATGCTCTCTATATGGAGGATATTCAACTTAATTTACTGCATATAGCATTGGTAATCTTTTCCTTATATTCGTTTACATCAAGAATTATAGCCAATTAAGTTGAATACCTTACACATTTATTTTGATAGATTTTAATTACCCTAATGACTTCTTTTCTGAAACTACTTAAATAATAATAGCGCACCCCTCCACCCCCCTTTAAAGGGGCAGCGCTCATAAAAATCATTTAATAATTTTTATGTATCTTTACTTTGTTATAAAGCACCCGGGTTGAATAAATGCTATTGTATGATTTATAACTTAATTTACTATATTTCTTTTTGTTCAGATTCAAAAATCATAACCCCTTCTTTAAAAATATGCATTTAGAATTATAAGAATAACCTGCCCGCTCGAAATCACGTTCATATCCAAGTTTTTCATAAAAACTCGAAGCCGCTTGAAAGCTTAAAGTAGTAACGGTTGCTAAATTACAGCCGACTTCACATCCATAGCTATGCACTCTTTCCATTAGCATTTTACCGAGCCCTTTATTTCTATACTCGGGATCAACCCAGAGTTGATCAGTATAAATTGCTCCGTAAATGACCGAACCGTTACAGCCTGCAATAATTTTTTCCCCATTTACTTTTATAAAAAAAGCAAACGGGTAAGCTTCTTCACTTATTCCATATTTATTTGCTTCCTCATTAATTTTTCTTGTAAGAAAGTCAATATCTTCACCGGAAGGAGATAAAGTTTGTTCAATTATATATGTCATGACTTGATCCCTATATAAACATCAACTATAGTGTTATTCGGATCTTTGCTTCTTGCATCATAAATTTCAAAATCCGCCTGATAGTTGCGTATCCCGCCTAAATCAGCTCCCGACATTTGCCAAATTTGTTGCCAGGCATTTATAACCACATTAGGCATAGCTCCCGATTGCGTAGTAAATTTTACATATGTTTGCGCAGGAATAGTATAGATATCCCATCCTTTCGATATATTATAGTAAGAAGTTACCTCTTCACCGATAAAGTAAGAATACTCCCCGTCCATATCACTTTCATATTCCGCATATAAACAAATTGTCGTACCAGGATTCTTCCGATCAGCTATTTTACTGGCAATTCGATTTTTAAAATATCGCTCAATAGTTGTCCTTATTTTTGCAGTGCTCGAATTAAATTCAGCTTTATTACTTGTCCTTACTTTAATGCCAACCAACTTTATCTCATCTTGTGTAACTTTTGTTCTTTTCATGTTCCGTCCTTTTTGAGATTTCTGCTATCTTGCGGTGCTAATGAATAATGTAAACGGTTTACTTGCTTAATTACCAGAAAAATTACAGCTGAAGAAATTAAGAATTTGATGACATAATTAATAAATATTCCATAGGCTACCACCGGTGCTCCTGCATCTTTAGCAGACCTGAGGCTATCATAATGCTTTCCGTTAAGAGCTATAAAGTAATTGGAGAAATCAATCCCTGCCGTCAACCAGCCGACTATCGGCATAATTATATCTCCTACCAGAGAATTTAGCATATTGTTGAAGGTAGCACCTATCATAATCCCGGCTGCAAGCTCAAATACATTGCCACGAGAAATAAAAGCTTTAAATTCTTCTATAAATGCCATTATTTACTCATATAATGTTTAAAGTTAAGTTAATTATATTTAATCCATAGTTTAAATCAACCTAGAGATGAAATAATTAAGGTAATTAAAGTCTTATCAAAATAAATGTGTAAAGTATTCAACTTAATTGACTATAAATTTTATTAACACCTGTAAAATAACCTTTGCCTTGACAAAAAACAATATTTTATGCAGCTATAAATAAAAAGTTGAAGAAGTATTATTAAAATGAACCCGTTTAAAAGTTATCGTAATTCAATTGTAATTAAGGATCATATTAGATCTAAACATATAACCGCCGGCGACTATTCCTATTATTCAGGATATTATTACGGAAAGCCTTTTGAAGATTGCGTAATGTATTTGGATGAAGGAGACAATCTCCATGAGCTAGGTACCACCGATCAACTTATTATTGGCAAATTTTGTTCAATTGCTACCGGTGTAAAATTTATGATGGGCGGCACGCAAGGGCATAACTATAATTGGATTGCTGCGTATCCTTTAGATGAGTTTGATGACGACTTCGACGGTTATACCGAGATTCCTCCTAAGGCTCACCGGTCAAAAGGTGATGCGGTTATCGGCAATGATGTTTGGATCGGAGCGGAAGTGCTTATTATGGGGGGAGTGAAAATTGCTGACGGGGCAGTGATAGGAGCAAGGTCGGTAGTCACTAAAGATGTCGGAGCTTATGAAATTTGGGCAGGAAACCCGAGTCGCTTAATTAAGAAGCGATTTAATGATAAAGATATTGAAAAATTACTCGAAATTAAGTGGTGGGATTGGGATCTTGCTACCCTGAAGCAAAACTTAAATTCTTTAAGAACTAGTGATGTGGAAGCCTTATGGAGTAAATTTAAAGAGGGAGGGTTGTAAGCATAATTTTATTTGCGCTTATGAAAAAGCCGGGTTTAAGGCTGTGAAACAAGAGACTGATTTAAGTGTGGTATGGATGATCAAGGAACGTAATGATGCGTAAAAAACCACTAAGTGTAATCAAAAAGTTAATCGATAAGCGCTATAGTGATGCAAAAGCAGTCTTTTGGGGAGGCTCCGTTTCACGCGGGCTAGGTACTAATACTTCCGATTTGGATATTATCATAGTTTATGAGCAGATATCTAGTTCTTACCGAGAGGCTTTTATCTATGAAAATTGGCCAATCGATGCCTTTATTCATGACCCTGAAACTTTGGGAGTATTATTTAAAAAGATAAAGGAAATAGGGATATGTGGTACTATGGAAATGATTATAAACGGAAAAGAAATAATGCTTGAGTCAAATTTCTCAAAACGCATTAAGGATTCTACCCGAGAAAAATTTGATCTTAAACCCTTAGCCTGGGAAAAGAAAGAAATTGATAATGAGCGTTTTTTAATCACTGATTTACTTGATGATATTCTTTATCCCAATTCACGTGCAGAACAGATTGCTTCCACTGCCAAGCTTTATGAGCAGCTGGCACGCTTTTATTTTAGAGCGCAAAATAAATGGAGTGCAAGCGGGAAATCAATTTTGCGTTATTTAGAAAAAGATAATTCTAATATTGCTTATGAATATTCACATGCGTTTGAAAAAGCGTTTCAAGGTGGGGATGTTCAGGATTTAAAAAACTTAGTCACTAAACTGCTTGCTCCATATGGCGGATTACTTTGGGATGGTTTTAGGTTTGATATACCGAAAGCTAAAATCATATAAAGATAAATATTTATAAAAATTTAACTTCCAATGTAATTTAGTTTTATCTATTTGTATGCTTTTTGCAAAGCTATATAGATAAAGAGGAAAGGATGGGTAGAAAAAAAAGCCATAAATCAAATAATACTACTTATAAAAATAGAGAAGATAAAAAAGAAGAGCTCCCGTTTGCAAATAATGAAAACGTAAAATTTTTTATGTTGGCGGCGCTTAATGGAGTAAGGAGGAAAGGGATAGTTTCCCTTAAAGGAAGCGAAGTTAGGGGATTGGAAGAGATATTTTCTGCTGAAATAAGCGCAAAATTAAGAGACAGAGGTAATAATATAAACGGATTAAAAAATCTGTTTTTAAACTTCCGATTAAGAAATGAAGACAAAAAAATGTTTATAAGAAATTTTTTACTTAATGAGAATAAAATTGGTAGTCCGTGCCCTAATAGAGAAGCGGTAATAAACCTGTTACTTAGTAAAGGATGTGAAGGAAATGCAGCTTTGATAACAAAGGAAGCCCCTCTTGAAGTCATTAGGCAGCTGATACGACATGGAGTTAATGTTAACAGCATTACACCTTCATATTACACTCCGTTGCATGCAGCGGTAGAATCATGTGATATTAATAAGATTACTTACTTATTAGAGGAAGGAGTAAAGTATAACTATTCGGATACAACCTTTGGTACTGCACTGCACCTAGCAATCAGAAAAGAAATTTTTACGAATAATAAACCTTATTATATAGCCCAATTTTTAATCAATGCTTTAAAGGAAAAAAAATTTGAGTGGAACACTAAAGACAATGACGGTAACAGTGTATTAGTCCTGGCTGCAAAAATGAGGACTTCCGAGCTTGTTGAAATGTTATGTTCCTTAAAAGAAAAAGGGCTAAATATTAATGAAAAGGATAAGGAAGGAAGAACAGCCCTTCATATAGCTTGTGCACTCGGTGATATAAGAGCTGCGCATGCTTTGATTGAAGCAGGTGCTGGTATTAACGTTGCGGATAATTGTAAAAGAACACCGTTACATTATGGGGTTTTGAGAAGTGAACTTGTTAGAAGTTTATTAAAAGAAGTGGGTATTAACCCAGAAAGGGATGAAAAAGCTCTTAGTAATTTTTTCCAAATGTCGAATGGGCAAAATTTTGAACGTCCGGGTGGAAATGTTTTCGTCAAAAAAAGTCGGTTAATAATTTTTGAAACAGGATGTTTTGAGGAAAAATATATTAAAAAATTTTACAGTGATGAGCAAATAAAGTTTCAAATTAGTATACTAACCGGAAGCTCATTAATTAATGCATGTATGTTCGGGCATGAGAAGGTGGTAGATCTTTTGCTTGATTATGGGGCAAATCGTAATGCTTGTAATATTAATAACAATACGCCCGTTCAAATTATAAAGAGAGATAAGGAGAAAGGTGCAGAGATAGATAAGGTAGCAGCAAACTTAATTGAAAAAGTATTAACAAGAGATAAGGATAGAGAGTTGGGTGAAGAAGGCAGTTTTGCTCCCGATAGAGGTAAGATGCTTTGGACAGAGCATATCAGAAGGCAAAAATATATAGAATATAAAGCCGAAAGATGAAGCAACTAAGCTATTATAATTATAAAAAAATAATACCTGAGTAAGGTTATGGGTTATTGTTAACGATTTGTTAACAATTGGTATGTGTATAATGAAATACATGAAGCGGGGGAGTCTATCAAGTAGATAGGAGGCTTCGTTTTAAAGTCAGGTGTTTTTTGGGGGAGAAGCTCCTGACTTTATTCATTTATTTATCATACAATATTTTTATGCTATACTGCCAAAAATTTTACAGATAAAAAAAGGCAGTCGTGAATATCCAAGATATTAATCAATTTAAATTATCTGATGAAAATATAGCCCGCCAAGTGATTAAAGGCGAGATCCAAGGGCTTCAGGATCTATTATCGGAAATTAACCAGAACTTTACTAATATCATTGATGAAATATATGCTATTACCGGTAGAGTAATTGTAAGCGGTATGGGGAAAAGCGGACACATAGCGCGGAAAATTGCTGCAACTCTTGCTTCTACGGGCACGCCTGCAATATATATTCATCCCGCCGAGGCAGGTCATGGCGATCTCGGTATGATAACCGTTAACGATATTGTAATTTTACTTTCTAATTCAGGGGAGACTCCGGAGCTTGCTCCCATCATTGATTATTGTAAACGATTTTCAATAAAAATTATTGGTATCAGCAGAAAGAAATGCTCAACCCTTTCAAATGCCGCCTTTATTCCCGTAGTGCTGCCTGCAACGCCAGAAGCTTGTGATATAATGGCTCCTACTACTTCTGCAGTTATGATGATGGCATACGGTGATGCTATAGCAGTTGCATTATATAAAAGACGAGGTTTTACCGATTCCGATTATAGAGTGTTCCATCCGGGGGGAAACATCGGAGCCAAATTATTAAGGCTCAAAGATTTAATGCATAAGGATAAAGAAATTCCGTTAATTAATTATAATGAAACTGCTTTTGAAGCAATATTAACTATGACAAGCAGGAGGTTAGGATGCGTCGGCGTATTAAATGAAGTCGGCTTACTTATGGGGATTATTACCGATGGGGATCTAAGGAGAAATATGGATTTAAATTTTAAACAAACTAAAGTGACTATGGTAATGACTGCTGATCCTATTACCCTGCATGAGGATAAGTTAGCCTCGGAAGCTTTAGGAATTATGAATTTAAAAAGCATTACAGTAATATTTATAGTAAATGATGAAAATAAACCTGTAGGGGTTATTCATATACATGATCTTTTAAGGGCTGGTGTTGTTTAGAATATGGAAAAAAAATACAGTTTAGCAGTTAAGGTTTTAAAAAGAATGCTGGTAGTTTTAGTGGCTATTCTATTGTTTAGCATCATGATATTACCCTCATTTTTAAAAAATAACGATAGAGTAAAATTAAATAGTATAAGTAATGAAGAATTAGACACTCTTTCTTCTAATGAAATGGTTAATCCGAATTTACACGGCCAGGATAAAAACGGTAGGCCTTATATACTTACGGCAAAAAGCGGTTATAAAACAAATGATAATATAATTAAATTATCCGACATAACAGGTAAGCTTAGAATTGAGGGTGAGCATAAATACTACGCTTTATCTTCTAAAAACGGAGAATATAAGCAAAATTCTGATTTAATACATTTATGTGGTGATATAGTACTTATAAACCAGGGTGGGTATACGGCGACTACTCAGGAAGCGGTAATTAATTATAAGAAAGGAAGTGCTTATACCATAACTCCTATTCATATTGAAGGTAAAGATTTGCGTTTAGAGGCCGGTAATTTTGAGATGCCTTCAGCTAATGTTTTAATATTTAAAAATAATGTAAAAGTTTTGATAAAATAAAATTATGATAAAAACAAGAAAGAATAAATTAAATAAAGATTATTGGATTTATGGGAAACATACGGTTTTAGCCGCGTTAGCCAATTTTAGAAGAAAGATTTATGAGTTGCTTATAACTCAAGAAACATATAATGAAATAAAATCGACAATCCCCTGCAAAATAGCCGCCAAGATAGTTGAAAGATACGAAATCGACAAAATATTAGGGGGTAATCAAGTGCACCAGGGGGTTATCTTAAAAACAAATCCTCTTGAGCAACCTAATTTAAAAGATTTTTTAAATCTAAGTAAGAATGAAATTTCTACTATTGTTATTATAGATAAAATTAACGACCCGCAAAACTTAGGGGCGATTTTAAGATCAAGTGCAGCTTTCGATGCAGATGCCGTAATTATTACAAAAGAAAACTCAGTAAGAGAAACAGCGGTTTCAGCTAAAGCTTCTTGCGGGGCTATTGAAAATATACCGCTTATATCGGTAACTAATATATCTGATGCTATAAAATTGCTTAAAAAGCATGAATTTTGGATTATCGGAATGGATGCAACCGGAGACAAAGGATTTGCTAAGGTGAATTCTTTTAAGAAAACCGGAATAATTTTCGGTAGTGAAGGGGAAGGGCTAAGAAAGTTAACTAAAGAAAACTGTGATTTTCTGATATCAATACCAATATCAAATAAAGTAGAAAGTCTAAACCTTTCAAATGCCGTTGCTATAAGTTTATTTGAACTTAATAAAAAAGAATTATATTAAAATAAAAGGTTGATTAAGTCGCTTATATGAACTTATCTGTTTATAATTATTTAAAAAACAATTTATGCATATTATATTTCTATAACCAATGCAACTATTTATTTTCTATATAAAGTTTTGAACATTTTCTATAAAAGAAATAAAAGAATTTTATATATATTAGTGATATCTTATTAAGGTAAAAATGTTGATGAAGGCCAAAAATTTATTTAACCTAAAAACTTTTAAAAGAAATGTATTAAATTTAACCAAGAGCTTCTCCCTTGCTAATCTTCATCTTCATTTCTCCGTATGCGTTGTAATCATAACCGTTTGTGTTTCAATCATTTTCGCAGTGTTAAAATATAAAGATTTTCAAAAAGAAAAAAATTATTATTTATTGGAGCAAAGCTATAAACTAAATATAGCTCTTTATGAAAAAATAAGTTTTGCTGAAAATATGGTTAAATTTTTGGCTGAAAAAATTATCCAAAGCGGTGATTACTCATATTCAAATATAGCTTTTTTACTAAAGCATCAAAGGGAAAATTTTAAGAAAGATACATTAGCATGGACATTAATTCATTATGTAAATCCTGAGCATTACATGGTGGTTGATAGTATAATGGGGGTAAGGCAGCAACCGATAAATTTAAGTTCAACGAAACGCTCTTGGATTGAAGCGGCATTTGAAGATCCATGGAAATTAAAATTTTCTAAGCCGGATTTCGGTTTAATTACTAGGCAAAGGGTGCTTTCCACAGCACTGGGAATGCAGGTTAAAAATAAATTTATAGGATATTTATCTATTGCAATTTATCTTGAAAAAATTTCAAAATCGTTGCAGTCGGTAGTTGATAAAAATGTCAGTTTCATTTTATTAGATACGGAAGGAAATTTTTTACTTGCATCAGACCCTGCTATTAATGAACAAAGTATTAAAATACCTGAAGCATTAAAGTACGAAGTTTTTAGGTTAAAACATTCAAATTCTTATCTTCTATCAAAACCTATCAAAATAGATAATCATATTTTTACCCTAAAAATGAATACGGAAAATTATCCTTTTATATTCTTAGTCGGTCAAGATACCGTAAATTATTATGAACAATTTAAGCAGGAAATAATTCCTCATATTATTAAAAATATAACCCTAGGGGTTGTTTTTATAACTATCTTGTTATTCCTGTCCTATATAGTTGTAAGGCCAATAATTGAACTAAGTAATGCCGCCGATAACATCAGTAAAGGGGCAAATGTAGAAATTCCTGAATATGAAGCCTTGGAATTAAATAACCTTGCTTCTCAGCTTGCGAATATTCAGAATATTACTAAGGATTTAAGGCTTAAACAAGCTGAGCTTACTAAAGCGAATGAAAACCTTCGTAATGCAAACGAATTTATTCAAAGTAATATGTCATTCTTAAGCCATGAATTAAGGAACCCGATTTCAAGTATAATAGGTTTTGCTAAGCTTTTAAAAAAGAAATTAAGCGATGCAGAGGATAAAGAGAATAGGGAATATACAGAATTTATTTATAATATCGCCGTACATCAGGATAAGCAAATAAATTTCTTCTTAAAGTTATTTGAATTTCAGGAGAGAGGGAAGAAACTTGAATATAAGGAAATTAACTTAACCGAAGTAATTCAAAGCAATATCAACATGGTTATGCACCATGCAAATAAGAAAGGAGTAAGAGTAATTTTAAATATAGCCTCCGATCTGCCTAATATGATAGGTGATGATATAATGATAGGGCAAATGGTACAGAATTTTGCAACAAACGGAGCTAAGTATAACAAGCAGGGCGGAAGTTTGGAAGTTAAGGCCTTTACTAGAGTTCATAATCGTAAGAAGGAAATTGTAATTCAATTTAAAGATACCGGAATTGGCATTGAAGAGAAAGATTTGCAAAAATTATTTAAAAAATTTGAGCGGATTCAGAATGATAGAAATGTAGGAGTTATGGGTTACGGATTAGGATTAGCATTTGCTAAAACTTGTATTATTGCTCACGACGGAGAAATTAATGTGGCAAGTGAGCCGGGTAAGGGAACTGTATTTGGTATATCTTTTCCTAGAGCGCGTATTGTTGAAAAATTATAGTTTCATCATATATACTAATATTTTTAAAAGTGTATTTATATTTTAATAATAAAAATATTATTATTTAAAGAAATACTTTATACCTTGGTTTGTAAATTGAATTTGAAAGGTAAATATGAAGCAAAGTTCAAGCTTAATGCGTGCGTTATCTGAGTTAGGATTTAACGGTTGGGATAAATATGATGCAGATTATTCTTACAAAGACGGGAACCCGCCTAAAATTGTTGAAACCTATTCGGCACAGGCTCAGCAAGAAGCGTTTATAAAGAATATGTATATTTCAGGTCTTTTTTCAAAGGAAAATATTTAGGAAAGTATAAATATTATGGGAGGATTTGAAGATCCTGTTTCTACTTTTAATTCAATTTGTACCCATCTTAACGGTGCAGGTGCATTTCAGCCTGGTTTTGAAAAATTTAAAGCCTCCGATATATTAAAAAATTTATTTTCTGAATCTTCGTTTGATAATCAAGATATTCAGGACTTTATTTTATATTGGACTCAAACTGCATTTAACAGAAAAGTTAACCAAGAGCGCGCTTCACTGGCTACAATGGATTGGATGCAGGCTAATGATTTAAAGAAAGATTATTTTGAAAATGCTAAGATAATGGGCTTAGTTACAGCTAAGGTACCGTTAGCCGAAAGCTACGATGAAACTTGGGTTTTGGGGTCAGCTGCACTTCCGTTAATATGGAAGATGGATAATCTTAAAAATACAAAAGAATTAAAAGGAGTTAATCTAGGATTTGAAAGGTTTTTAACCGGCAAAAGAGAGTTAAGTAATATGGGTGCCCTGGAAAGCCCCGGCTTTATTAAGAAAGTAGCTGATTTCATTGGAGTTAGATATATCGATGAACCTAATTCTTTTATAGAGAGGTCGGATGGTAGGCAGTATTTAAACTATGCTGAAGGTGAAACAAAGAAAGTTTATGAAAGTGATTTAGTAAGGTATATTTATCAAGATTGCTTTAATAAACCTTTGGATGAGCAAAATTTAATTGATGTGGCAGCTAGAGAAGGTACTGCCAGGCCGGATACCGGAGATACTATAAAAGCAGCTTTAAATAAGTTGATCCAAGAAGCGGAAGAAAAAGAAGAATTTAAAACAGGAAAGGAAATAATTATATTAATTACTTCTATACAGCCTCATATTGAAAGACAAAGAATCGGTGCTCAAAGGATTATTGATAATGAATTAAAAAATAAAGGTTTTGCACATATTAAAATTTCTACACATGCTCTGGCGCCGGAATTAAATGAACAAGTAGCTCTTGCTAATATATCAATTCTTCATTCTGATATGGCAACGCTAATTTCCGAACAATACTTAAAAATTACGGAAGGAAAAGAAGCTAAAAGAGATGCCAGCCATTTAATGTTCCAATCTAGACAACAATACTTAAAAGAAAATTTGCCGCCGATGCCTGAGCCTGTTTTATTAGGAGAGATGGTTAGGGAGGAATTTCCTTTAGAAATAGCTCTTAAAGAAGTCGGTAGTCATTTAAGTTTATAAAAATATGAGATTAAGCTGTAAAATTTTTTTAGAAAGAGGTAAGGTCGGAGGCAAGGATGCTTGGTGCTATATTAAAGTACCGAAGATTAAAGTACCGTTATATCTGAATCCTCGAAAAGGTGAAAAAATTAATCCGCAAAATTATGGAGAAGTTATTCTATCAGGGTGGGGTAAAAACCCGCCTCTTGAGATTGAAGAATTGATAAAAAGAAAATACTAAGTTTTAATAAGATATCAGATATTGAGTTGGCAAATAGTGCTTTTGGGCAGGGTTCTTTTACAGCTAAATTATTAAAAGAACGTAGGCAAATAAGTAGAGAGAGTGCTAAAGATTTTCAAATTTTCTTAAAGGTATATCCACTTATTAAACATTCTTATAATTGACTTGGAATCGGTAGGGAGTTCCGATATGTCTTTACTTACCCATCTAAGTTCCTTAGATTCATGATTTATTTTTACTTCTTCATTGCTTTTAACTTGAAGTAAAAACCTAATATCATAATGATTGTGACTGGATTCGGTATGAAATGCCGGAATATAATGAATATCGATATCAAAGATTGTATGCGAAACAAGTTCAATACCATTAATTCCGGATTCTTCTTTAGCTTCCTTTAAAGCAACTGAAATTATATCCGGGTCATTATCACAGTGTCCGCCGGGTTGTACCCATGAATTTAGTTTCGCATGGTGCATAAGTAATGCTTTATCACCACTCCTGTTTAAAAGCCATGCTGAGGCGGTAAGATGGCCTGCCTTGTTAGATCGGTCAAAACAATCACTGTTTTGTTTAATAAATGAAATAATTTGGTTTTTATATTCAACTTCTTCTATATGGTGCGAGGTGTAATCATTAAGTAATTCTAATATCTTTTTTCTATGCACGGTTAGCTATCTTGAAAGGTTTTTAAGTAATTTAATAAAAATTATTTAACAAGCCAAGCTCTGAGATATTGAAGCCTTTACTTTAAGCTTGCAAAAATGTTAATATACTAATTAAGATACGGAAATTAATAAAAATGCAAAATACAGAGAATATAAAGAAAATTGATGTCAGGTCATATCAAATGGCTGCACAAGTGCTTTTCCTAACGCTCGGTATATATTTTTTAGATTTTGATATTAATTATTTTAATGTTTTTATCACAATGCTAAGTACAATATTTACTCAGTATATTTGTTGCCTTTTTTTTAAGCAAAGGTTTGAAGCAAAAAATGCGGTAATTACCGGGTTATCATTAAGCTTGGTGTTAAGAAGCAATGATCTTGTAATTTTTATACTGGCGGGAGTAGTTGCGATCCTTTCAAAGTTTATTATCAGGTTTAATAATCGTCACATATTTAATCCAGCAATTTTTGGATTAATCAGTGTATTATTATTTTCAAATTCCGCCTGGATATCGCCTGGGCAGTGGGGAACTTTATCTTGGGTGCTGGCACTCTTAATTATAATTGGGTTGTTTGTCGCAGTGAAATCAAATAGACTTGATGTCGCTTTAGCTTTTATTTCTACATATATAGTATTAACCGGTGTGCGCGGATTTTGGCTTAATGAGCCTTTAAATCTTATTTTTTATCAATTTGAAAACGGGGCGGCATTTTTGTTTACGTTTTTTACTATTTCCGATCCGAAAACTACGCCTCAAACTTCCTCTAAGCGAATAGTATTCGGTATTATTGCCGGGGTTTGGGCAATGATACTAAGATATTATTTTTATAATCCGTATTATATTGTGTACTCTTTAGCCTTAACTTCAGGCATGATATTACTGATCAAAATTATTCTTTCTTTTGAGTACCCAAAAATTTTTAATAAAATGAGCAAAGCACTATGAAAAAAATTATTTCTAAACTGTTAATTACTTCAGCCTTTCTTTCAGTTTTTACCGCAAATAATGCAAATGCATTTTGCGGATTTTATGTTGCTAAAGCTGATACAAAAATTTTTAATAAGGCATCTAAAGTAGTAATTACCCGCAACGAAGATAAAAATGTAATAACCATGGCGAGTGATTATACAGGCGATGTTAAAGAGTTCGCGATGATTGTTCCGGTGCCGGTTAGTATAGCTAAAGAGCAAGTGCATGTAACTGAAAATAAAATAGTAGATCACTTGGATGCTTTTACTTCTCCCAGGCTTGTAGAGTATTTTGATCCAGATCCTTGTAGGAAAGAGGAAAGATTTATAGCATTTTCTGCTGTAGGCAAGATGGCTGGAGGCGGTAATTCCACAGCGTCACTTGGGGTTACGATTGAAGAAGAATATACGGTCGGTGAATATGATATAGTAATTTTATCAGCAAAAGAGAGCGGTGGGCTCATTCAGTGGCTAAATCAAAATGGTTATAAAGTTCCGCATGAAGCTAAAGATGTAGTGATGAGTTATATAAAGCAGGGAATAAAATTTTTCGTTGCTAAGGTAAACCTTGCCGAGTATGAAAAGCTTGGGCATAAATATTTAAGGCCTATTCAGGTTGCTTTTGAATCCAAAAAATTTATGTTGCCGATTAGGCTCGGTACCGTTAACGCAGACGGCGCGCAGGAATTATTTATTTTTACTTTAACTAAAAATGGCAGGGTTGAGCCGACCAACTATAGGACTTCGCGCATACCTACCGATATAAATGTTCCTCTCTTTGTCAGAAAGGAATTCAATAATTTTTATAAAGCTCTTTTTGATGAGCATATTAGAAAAGAGAATATGCAGACAATAATGCTTGAATATGCTTGGGATATGGGATGGTGTGATCCATGTGCTTCAGAGCCGATTGCACCTGAGGAATTAAGAGAGCTCGGAGTATTCTGGGTGGAAAGCCTACTTAATACCGGTGCAAGCGATTCTTTTGCGTCAGGGAGTGTAGGAAAAAGATTTATTCAGCCGGTTAATGACGTGTTTGTAACCAGAATGCATGTCAGGTATGACCTTGAACATTTTCCGGATGATATAGTATTTAACGAAACCAAAGACAAAACTAATTTTCAGGGCAGATTTATTATGAATCATCCTTGGAACGGGGAAAGCAGCTGTGAAGAAGCTAAGAAATATAAAGACGGCTTAGGTGCGAGATTTGAGGAAGAAGCACAAAACCTTGCGAAACTTACTGGGTGGAAAATAGAAGATATTAGAGAGAAAATGAAAAAAGACGGCCAAACTACTTTCAAAAAACCTGTTAAGTGGTATGAAAGAATCTGGCCAAAAAATTAATTTTTCTGGCTTAGCTTCGGTAAATTCCTTCCGAAGACTTTGATAATCTTCTACCGGTTATAGGAGATAGGTCAGGCATATCCTCTATATCGTCAAAAGAACCGTTTTCGGAGCATGAGTCAATTGAAAAGCTTTGGTTTGGAGTATCATTACTATCCAGCACTTCAGTTAAGGTAAATTGCGTGATATTAAACAACCTTTCGGTTAAAGTATTGCAGATTATCTTGCCGGGGCTTGCAATTATCGTAAAGAAACCATCCGCATATTTTGAGTCAAATTCGCTAAATATATTCATAAGAACTGGAGATAACTCGAGAAATTTTATGTGGCTAACTACAATCTTATATTGGTATTTTTTATCATCTGAAAAATTGATTTTCACTTCGGAATCCAATTTTAATAGCTGACTTAATATTTCAAGTTCCTGCTTATAATTGATATCTTCAAAAGCAAAAAGATTTTTTTGCACCGATCGGCTTGCCTCTAAAATAGCAGAAGGTAAGAAAAATGAAGGAAGAGGAGTATCTAAAGGATTTGCTTCGGTATCTGAACTGGTTAGTGCTTTTACGCGTGATGATTTAGCAGTTTTGATTCTAAAGGGAGAAATAGCATACTGATTTACTTTAGGGATGCACCTTTTTGGTGTCATAGCATCTGCATTCAGGTCGGTATGATAGTTTTCTTGTATTTTTTTAACTAAGCTGTAATTATCTTTAAAACAATGTTTTTTAAAATTATCTTTCAAAAAGAAAGGCGGCTCCCAATTCTTAAATTCTAAATCATGTTGTCCTCTATTAAGTATAAAATCTCTATCTAGCGCCTTGTTTACACTTTCAAGTACTAGTCTGCAATTATGGCAACATAACTTTGTTATGCCGATATATATACTTTGCATATTAATTAAAGAAGTAGTTGCCAGCAGAAAGCTAAGTATTCGCATTTCCGCGTGCACGGCTTTATATTCAATATGAAGCAGCGTATATCCGAAAGCATCGCTAACTGCTAAGCTTTTATATTTTGTTAAATTTAATTTTCTCTTATCCTTTCTGGGAGTCGGTAAATCTATTTCATTATTAATAAAAGCAAGATTTATCGGATGTGTCCTTCCAAACTTAACTAACGTCTCTTCAATCTTAATTAAGTTTATTGCAATTTCCGTGAAAACCGTAAAAAGTTGAAGAGCTTGGGCTGTATCCTCCGGATTTAAACCGGATTCCATAACTGTAGCGCAATGAATTTTTCCAAGCGGATAATTAAGATAATTTTCTTCGGTAATAACTTCCATAGCTATTTTTTGTATAATATTATCAGGTAAGGTAACAGGTTGCACAAACCTTCCCTGAGCCTTTTTTAAACAAATATCTATGAAAAGGCGCTTCCTTTCTTCTAAGCTTGTATTGTTTTGAATAAAATTAGAAAAATATGCCATAATATTTTCTATAAACCTAATTTTTAGGTTAACTTCTTTAGAATTATAGAATACATCATTATCAGTTATAATAATTTTATTATTTACAAATGTTATAGCTGTACATGCTTCGGTTTTATCCTGCATCATGCGGGCTAATTGATCCCATATTCTTTGCTCGGGAGTTAAATCTTCTATATTGGAATGCCTTCCGGTTTTTATTTTTTTAACTTTATCTTGAGGGCTTTTCGGGGATAAATTTTCATTTGGTATTTGCTGTTCACTATCTCTTTTTCTACGCATATTTTAAAATATTTGTACCTTTTGGTTTTTATTAAAAGAAATTATAGCATAAGAAAGTTACAGAAAAATTAAGAGTAAATTAATGAATATTTAATAAAAAATAGCATTTAACTAAAAATTGCTTATTTGAATGTATTGAAAAGTATATTGATATTTTGCTAATTAAATAATATTTTAACAAAGTATATGATAAAAATTTTTAGAATAAATTTTTATTTACTATTTAATATAGAAATATTATGAATGATTTGTAGCCTTATTGAATATTATTGTGTTTATAAACGTTAATAATTATTTTAATGCTATTATTTAAGGGAAATAAAATGAAACGAAAAATGAGTGAATTTGAAAAAAAGAGAGAATTAGAGGAAAAGATTTTGGAAACTTCAAGAGAAAGGCAAAGGAGAGTTAAACCTAGAATTGAAGAAAGTGAGAGTAATGCAAAGCAGGAAATCAGCAAGGAAGAGCTTGAAAAAATTACTGAAACTATTAAAGAAGAAGCTGAAAATACTATGTATTTTCTAGAAAAAGAAATTAATCGATCTGCAATAATCTCCTTCGGTTTAATGATTAGGGAGATAAATCGTATTAAAGTATCAGATGAGCAAGAAATTAAAAATAAAATAATTGCACCTTTTAAATTCCTAATTGAGAAAAAAGATCATTCTCTGTTTTTTAAATTTTTTAAAATTA
The DNA here is from genome assembly GCF_000815465.1 of Candidatus Jidaibacter acanthamoeba. Lineage (NCBI taxonomy): Bacteria > Pseudomonadati > Pseudomonadota > Alphaproteobacteria > Rickettsiales > Candidatus Midichloriaceae > Candidatus Jidaibacter > Candidatus Jidaibacter acanthamoebae. Next base: position 56,857 of record NZ_JSWE01000184.1, read on the forward strand.
TAAGTATATACACAGTTGCAGCTGACTCAATTATGAAAAAATACTTAAATTCATTTGTTAAAAGTTATATCTCAAAGGAGGTGAAATATAATAAAGAAGAACGCATAAAGTTTTTTGCGGATTTTATTAATATCGATAATGATAATATAAAAGACTACTTATTTGAATGGATGAGTGAAGCTAAGGAATGCAACTTTAAAGTTTATAAAATATTAAAAGAGGATTTAAATGAAGCCATCGATAGATTTACATCAAAGCAAAGCATAGATGATATAGGACAAGATGCTTCAAATAAGGAGAATAGAGAGCAGCAAGATGATAATTTACATGGTGAAAAAGATAAAAGGAAAATAACTTGGCAACAAAGGATAGCAAGAAGAGAAGAAGTAGAGGAGAAAAGAGGAAAAGTTATAAGTACCTCTTCAAATATACTTAACTTATAGCTAAAGCTTGCGGGGTTTCTCCTCTGATTCAAATGCTATTGATCCAATTTGAAGAAATGTTATCTAGAAACTCCTGAACGGGTTGTCTCACGAGGTTAGTATTGCTTACTGTGCAAGAAAGCACAAGAATTATGGCAGAAATAGCGGACAACATTATTGTACCGGAAGTTGCCCCCATGCTATAATCGGAAGAGGCATACCAATTAAACTTACTGCGTCCAAAGCAGCTGCTACCGAACCGGGCTTAGAACCGGAAAACAGATTTTGCATATAGTGCAGATTGATTAAGTTACCATTATAGTTTAATCATTCCCGCATATGCTAAAAAAGCGTTATGGTTCTTGTAAATAATGTAAAAGTAATTCATAAATATAATATGATTATCTGTTTAAAAGTATAAAGGGTTGTAATGAAAAGAGTTGTTTGGTTTTGCTTTGTAAGCTTATTTATAAATATCGAAACTGTGGCTTGCGCACAGAGCACACCAACATACTTGCCTCCGATTAACCTGCCGGGGCAGAAAACTGATGAGCAAATGAATAACCGACAAAATGAATCATCAAGCCCTGAAGTTATAACTAAGCCAAGCGGTTCGGAGCAGCCAAAGCAGGAAAGTATTACTCAAGATATACGCCAAACCTTTTTAACTTTGAAGAACAATGTAAGTAAGCCGATTAACGCACCTAATACCAATATAAAAGAATTAGATAAATTATCAAAAATTGATTTAAAAAAGCCCTATATAGATGATAACTTAATTACTATAGGAACCGGGCCCATAACCGGGGTATATTACCCGGCGGGCGGAGCAATCTGCCGCATGATGAACCGAAAAAGGAATGAGACAGGCTTAAGATGCGCCGTTGAATCATCGCCGGGCTCAATATATAATCTTGCAGCATTAAGAAATGCGGAAATGGATTTTGCAATTGTTCAATCCGATTGGCAGGAATATGCTTTTGACGGTACCTATATATTTGAAAAGCAAGGGCCGTTTGAAAAACTAAGATATGTTTTATCATTGCACAACGAAGCTTTTACTATGGTAGTTAGGAAAGATTCCAAAATTGCAAAACTGGATGACATTCAAGGTAAGGTAGTAATCGGGTATCAAGGCACAGGTGCGAGAGCTACTATGGAAGCGCTCATGCGCATTAAGGGTTGGAGTATTTCCACGTTTAAAAGTGCAACCGAACTTAAACCTGAAGAGCAAATTGAAGCTTTATGTAATAGAAAAATAGATGTTATGGTGGTTTTAGCCGGCCACCCGAGCGGAATGCTCCAGGATGCAATGAGCATGTGTGATACAAAAATACTGAGTGTTGATGACCTTTTAGTGAGAGATTTCGTGGCTAAAAACTATGAATATTCCATGACTAAAATTCCCGGCGGATTATATGTAGGTGAGACGGAAGATATCAACACTTTCGGACTAAAAGCATTGCTTCTGACTACTACCGATACAAGTTCGGAAATCGTATATGAAGTTACCAAATCAGTATTTGAGGACTTAAATAACTTTAAAAAACTTCATCCCGTATTTGTTAACTTAGAGCTGAGTGCTATGATTAATGAAGGTCGTGCTATACCGATTCATCCGGGTGCAATGAAATATTATCAGGAAAAAGGATACGTCAAATAAGTATAACCTTGGCCGGTAATAAAAATATTAGTGCTAAACCTTGATTGTATAATCTACGTTAATCACGTTGTAAAGCTTACTGAATTTTATAAATGATAAAGTTTGTATTTTTTTACAATTATGATAGAATGATCGCGTGGAAAGCTTAAAATTGAGGAAGGTTTATGTTTCAAGTTGCAAGCAAAAAGATTTTTACTGTTGGGGATTCCGTAGTTTATCCCTCCCATGGCGTTGGGCAGATTACCGGTGAAGAAACTCAGGTGATTGCAGGAGTAGAGATGAAGCTTTATGTCATTACCTTTGCAAAAGATAAAATGATTCTTAGGGTTCCAACTTCAAGAGCTATCAAAACAGGTTTAAGGCACTTATGTAATTCAGATGAATTCAGTGCTGTGATGAAGAGCTTAAAAGGTAAAGCGAAAATTGTTAAAGGGATGTGGAGTAAGAGAGCACAAGAATACGAAAATAAAATTAATTCCGGGGATGCAGTAGCAATTGCGGAAGTTCTTAGAGACTTATATAGAAATATTGATGATCCTGATAGGTCTTACAGTGAAAGACAAATTTACGATGCGGCTTTAGATAGATTAGCTCAAGAATACTCGGCAGCAGCTAATATTAATAAAGAAGAAGCCAGTAACCTTATAGTTGATGCGTTAAACCAAGCAGTATAAATTTATAATTTACATAATGTAAATTGTAAAAAAAAGTGGTGACTAAAGTCTTCGATATTTAGATGAACTCAGCTCGGCAAAAATGTATGAATCAATTTATATTTACACCTTTTTGCCTATGTCTATTTATTTTCATATAGGTTGAGAATAAATATTGCTACACGAATGAATTGGAAAAATTTTGAAAATAGCGTATCTTCGCGCCTTGATAGGGGCGCTCTGCCTCGCGATATGCATTTATTCTAATCCCAATTCATAGGTTATTAGCTATAAATCTAATATTTTAAATTTTTAGATATTTGGTTTATTATAAGTAACAGAATTTGCATAAAATAAATAATGTACATACTCCGAGAGAAAATGAATCGAGGCTTAATTCAGTAAGTAAATATTTTATATACAGTAAATTAAGTTTAATCCCTTATACATTTATTAGAATAAGACTTTAGGCAAACTTAATGATGTATTATCGAAAATTATTTAATATTTTTTATGTATATTATTTTTTATATAACCAATAGGCTAAGAGTATTTGTTGTTAGATTTATAGCTTAATTTACTATACTTAATGCGACAAAATTATTAGTAATTTTTAATAGCTAACTAATTAAGCCTATTGAAAGAAAAGGATAAATTCTTTACATTGCTCCTATTAGTATATTTTCTTAAAAGAGTTGAATGAAAGATTTTAATCAAGCCAGAACTAACATGGTTAAAAACCAAGTTATGACAAACAATGTTTTTAATCATAATATACTTGATGCAATGCAAGAAGTACCAAGGCATGAATTTATAGAAGGAAAGTGGAGAGAAATGGCTTACCTTGATACTAGGCTTCCTCTTGATAAAAATAGAAAAATGCTTGAGCCTGCCGTATTCGCTAGAATGCTGGATGCTTGCGGGATTAGTAAAGACGATTCAGTGCTGGATATTGCATGCGGAAGCGGATACTCCATAGCTATTATAGCTAAGCTTGCAAAAAAAGTGATCGGTTTGGAATCAATTAACTCTCTTGCAATAAAAGCAGCAGACTATGTTAAAAGGGAAGGCTTAAACAATGTTGCAATTAAGAGTGGCAATTTATTAGCAGGTGCACCGGAAAATGCTCCCTATGATATTATAATTATAAACGGTGCTTTAAATAAAGCTCCCGACGAACTATTAATGCAACTTAAAAACAAAGGTAGATTAGTTTTTATTGAGCACAGTAGCGGAATAATGAAAGCCGTAAAATATATGCTTATCAACGGCTCATATAATAAAGTTGAGCTTTTTGATGCTTATGCAGAACTATTATAAATATAAAATATGAAAAATATTATCAGAGAAAATAACCGCCGACACAATGAACTTAGAGAAATCAGTTTTGACCTCAATTTTATTAATAATGCAGAAGGTTCATGTTTAGTTAAGTTTGGTAACACTCATGTAGTTTGCACTGCAACAGTGGATGATAGGGTGCCGATGTTTTTAAGAGGCAAAGGAAGCGGTTGGGTGACTGCCGAATATGGTATGCTCCCTAGGTCTACTAATACTAGGATGCAGCGTGAGGTATCTAAGGGAGGTTTAGGTGGTAGAACTCAGGAAATCCAAAGATTAATAGGGCGTTCTTTAAGATCCGTAATAGATTTAAAGCTGCTTAGAGAAAGGCAGATTATAATTGATTGCGATGTAATTAATGCGGACGGTGGAACCAGAACGGCTGCAATCACGGGCGGGTATATAGCGTTATATTTAGCTTGTAAGAAATTATTGGAAGATAGAATAATTTCAAAAATGCCTATTACATCAATGATTTCAGCAGTTTCCTGCGGTATCGTTGATGGGGTGCACTTATTAGATTTAGATTATTTTGAAGACAGCAGCGCTGAGGTTGATGCTAATTTCATTTTAACTAATGATAATAAAATTATTGAAATTCAAGCAACTGCTGAACAAAAATCTTATACGCAAGAAGATTTTTTACGGATGCTGGAGCTCGCAAGAGTAGGGACTAATCAGCTGTTTGAATTGCAAAAACAGGCTTTAGGAATTTAGAGAGAATTTGATTTCGCGATTTATTGCTTGAGTTTTTACTTGCCAGCTTTATATTTAATTGAACAATTATTATGTTATACAATATGTTAAGGAATAAAATTTTTAAAGTATTTGCATTATTTTTAACCCTTCATCCTTTGAGCTTAACCGCACAAGAGCCCGATTACGCAACCAAGAAAACAAAAGAGGAAGTTTTAACCGTTAAAGAAGAGGATTTTTTATTAGGTAATAAAGATGCTAAAGTCAAAGTTTTTGAATATTCCTCGTTATCCTGCCCGCATTGTGCTACATTTCATGAAAATATATTTCCTGTAATTAAAAAGAATTATATTGATACTGGTAAAATCGCTTATGTTATGCGGGATTTTCCGACCAACCATCCGGCTACTCTTGCTACCATGCTGATTCACTGCTCGGGGGAAAGGAAATTTCAATTTATAGAAACCTTATTTAAAACCCAAAGAGTTTGGGCATTCAATATTTCTTATAAAGAGAAGTTACATAATATTGCAAAACTTGGCGGTATATCCGATGAAGACTATAATAAATGCATCAATGATAAAAAGAAAACTGATGAAGTGCTTGAGAGTGCTTACCAAGCTGTAGGGGCGTTAAAACTTGATGCTACTCCAGTGTTCTTCATTAACGGTAAAAAGCTTGAAGGTTTATTGCCTTACAGCAAGTTTGCCGATGCTGTTGAAGCTGAGTTGGTGAAATAAAAAGCTTTGATTACTTGCCTGATTTATTGTTAATAAGCACGCTACCCAAAATGTAAATAGGAATGATATGCAAAATCGATTTTGTAGTATTATAGGGAAGAAGAGTAAGCAAGTGCCAGGGGGGCATGAGTGCCCCTTCGGAGCACGAAGGCGCGCGGTTATGAATTCTTCGAATCCACTTATAAGATCTTAAATGAAAGTAGTTATAATTCTGAGTGAGCATTAAGTTATTAATAATATATTTTCTTAACTTTATTTCTATGAAGCGTCGGGTAGTATGATTGATAAGTATTATTTTGATATTTATAATGTTAATATTAAAATATAAAGCAAGTTTTAGGGAGAACTTAAATGAAATTTTCCGATATTAAGCCTTATGAGCCTGTAAAGCTGGATAATGTTGATTTGGTTAAAAAGCAAGGATGGTTGTGGTTTCAAGATCCTAGCCTTGAAAGTACAAGCGGTAATATATTAACGGAGAGAACTTTTGAAAAAGAAAATAAATTTTATGAGAGTCAAGTAGAGTTTAGAATTCCGGTTGAACCGACAAAAGAAAATATTGAAAAAGCTTATGCTGTGCTCGCGGCTCTCTTTAATGACCCTAAAATTAAAAGCCCGAAAAATGCAAAGATAATTGATATTAATGATTTGACAGGCAAAGGGTTTGCTGACTGGAACCCGGAGGTAGGCGAGGTTCGCCAATATGACCAGCGAGGTAAAGAGATATGCTTCTATGTAACTTGGGATAGGAAGAGAGGTTTAGCTAATGATAAAAATCCGAGAGGAGAAATTACAATTCAGCCGAGCCTTTCTGCCGAAGAATATAAGACTTTTATGCTGACTGCTCTTAAAGCTTTAATTGATGCAGGTGTGGAAGGAGTTGGTTATTATCCGACTCAAGGTGCGGATAAAAGTTTAAGTTCAAGCAGTAGTGAGAGCGAGCTTCCTACAATATTTACTTATCTGGATTTCACTAGTACTGATAAATCAGTATTCCTGCACAAAGCTGAATATGAAGCTAACGGATTTCATAACCCCTTGGCAGATATTCAACTTACCCTTGAAGATTATTTAAAAGCCGGGATTAAATTGGATGATCTGGCTAACATCAGAGAAAGGCAGGTTAAATATCTTACCGAGCACTTTTCTAAAACAAAAGATACATTTTTAAATGAGTTAAAAGTTATAAATCAATATGACAAGATGTCATTTGAAGAATCATGGTTAAAAAAAGTAGAATCAATTTTGGATAACATTAAGAATGATAAAAACCTGAATAATAATCTTAACCAATTAAAAATTTTATTAAGTGAAAAAAGTGAAAGTAAAATAATCGGTGATAAATTACCGCTTGTAAGATATTTAGCTGATAAAGAAAATTTAGAAGAAGGTGATAAGAAACTTTTTGATGAGCTGATAAACTTACCTTCTATAGTTAAAGAAAACGTAGAAAAAAACGTTGAGCAAATCATGGCTCTTTTTCCTAATGAGGTAGATAGAAATCATCTAATAAATTTTGCTTATGATAATCCTGATAAAATTTCAGTTCTCGGCAATACTGCCCAACACTTGAATTCCGAGCAGCGATTACATGATGAGATCGGTAAGGCGGATATCAGACAACTATATCAACAAACAATAGAAGAAAATAAAGCAGCACTAATTTCTAAAAATGCTAAAACTATAATTACTGAGCTTTATAAAGTCAGCGAAACACGTGATGAATTTTCAGAAGCAGTTAAGAGTAACATTAAAACGATGACCGCTACTAAAGCTTTTAATAATAAAGGTCAATATTTCGACAAAATCAGTAAGGAAAAGTTGGATTTAATAGGGAAAGAAGCTGAGAAAACCTTCGATTCTCTAAAAGAAGCAGGAGAAGCTAAAAATGCAATGGGGCTGGTTGAAAAATTGGTTGATATAATGAAATCCGTTATCGGAGTAGATAAATTCAGCAAATCATTAAAACAAAATACCAAAACTTTTTCTGAGGAAAGCAAAAATATTATTGTAGGCAAATTTACCGAATCATTATCTAAAGAAGATCCTTTAAAAATAAGTGTTTCCAAGTAAATATTTAAAAGTTAATGCCTAATTTTATTCCCCTAAATTCTAGCCAATAATGCTTTATTATCATTCGAGAAGACGACCTGGCATTGATGTTTCTTTAAAACGTTAAATACTCCGATCATAACTTCTTGCCTTATATTCGGAAAATCTTTCGTGTCTCTTAGTTTTATTACCGCTTCGACCAGTAACTCAACAAAGTCTTGGCCAAAATCAGTTAGTGCTACTATAATTTTAAACTCATTATCTATATCGGCATGTAACTCAAGAAAATTTTTAATATCCTGGGTAATAATCTCCACCTGATTAATATCAAGTGTGGTTATCCCCATTTTTTCACTGATTTTTCTATGAGTAACTCTTGAGTAGTTAATAATCGAGTCTTTTGAAAAAACTGAATTTTGTACATAGACCGGAACTTGTTCCGTGGTGCGTATCATAGTAATCCTCCAGCCGATTTCCTCAACCGTTCCTCTAAGATTTTCTCCTTTTATCAAGATGTTTTCTCCTATAGCAAAAGGCTTATCAAGATAAATTATCGCAGTACCGAAAAAGTTGGAAAGTAAGCTTTGTGATGCAAAAGCTAAGGCTGCACCCCCGATACCTCCTAAAGCAATTATACCGCTGATGTTAAAACCAAAGCTTTCTAATATTGCTAACCCCGCAATAGTTATAACTATAACTTTAAAAATTTTAGCCGTTAAATCTGCCGTAAATCTATCAAACCTGGTTTTTTTAGTGCCCTTAATACAGTTGTTTTCAAATGCTGAAGTAAAGCTGATCGCTATCCAGCTTATGATGACAATAACGGATATGTTTCTAATTAATGGGGAAAATTTCAATAAATTAATTTTTATCTCGTGATTTACAGCGTCAAATATAAAGGTAAAACCAATTAACCATATAGCAAGCTTTATCGGCTTTTCTATACTGACGAGTAACGCATCATCCCAAAAAGCTTTGGTTCTTTTCGAAATTATCTTAAGCCTATATAAAAAATGGGAAAAGATTTTATTAGAAAAATAGCAGCCTAAAATAATCAATGTTATTTCAAGAAGTATCCAATAATTATCAGTTACCCAGTTTTCTGCATAAGTGAAAAGGTCGTTAAAGTAGGATTTGCTCATATTAAACGCCAAATGGATTAACTTTATACCGGTTATTAAAAGAGTAATAAAATTATCTCAAGATAGCAATGTATTCAAAGTAGTAATTATAAAATTTTTGTTTTTAACCGGGTAACGGTTATTATTGATTAAATTCTCTACACATAGTACTTTGCTTTCAATAAATGTGAATAATTATATTTTAAGTAAAGTTAAGAATGAAAAAATTATGTTTAATTGACGGGTACGGTTTTGTTTTTAGAGCTTACCATTCATTACCTCCGCTAACCAGAGCTGATGGTATGCCTATTTCCTGCGTATACGGGTTCTGTAACATGCTTTCTAAATTTCTTTCCAATGATAAGTCGGATTACTTAGCTGTCGTGTTGGATTCGGGTAAAAAAAATTTTAGACATGACATATTTCCTCAATATAAAGCTAACCGTCCCCAGCTACCTGATGATTTAATTGTGCAATTTCCCCTTATTCGAGAAACGATTGAAGCATTTAATATTACCTCATTGGAAGCGGACGGCTACGAAGCTGATGATCTAATAGCCGCATATGCGAGCGACGCCTTAAAGCAAGGAATGGAAGTTAAAATCATTTCTTCCGATAAAGATTTGATGCAACTTGTATGTGATAATTTAAAACTGCTTGATCCGATTAAAAATGTTGAGATTGGAGAAGAGCAGGTGGTCGCCAAATTAGGTGTTAAGCCGTATCAGGTAGCGGATTATTTAGCCTTAATAGGAGATAGTTCAGATAATGTTCCCGGAGCAAAAGGAATTGGACCTAAAACAGCAATAGAGCTATTATCCAAGTTTGAAAGCTTAGATAATATATATGCAAACATTAATAATATCGAAAAAGATAGGCTTAAGAACCTATTAATCGAGAGTAAGGATATAGTTTATCTCTCTAAAGATTTAACCAACCTAAAGAGAAACTATAATATTGATTGTGATCTTGACGAACTAAAAATAAAAGAGCCTGATAATGAAAAGTTAGCTAAATACTTATATGAGCAAGGGTTTAAATCTTTAGTAAGTAAATTTATTAAAGAAAAAGCTACAGACATCAAGTTTACGCAACCGAAAAGGAATGAAAACTTTATTAAAATTGAAAAGCTAAGCGAAATAAAGAGCCATATTGAGCAAATTATAAGAGAAGGGAAGGTTGGTATCTTTGATAACGGCAATACTTTCTATTTCTCTTACGGTAACTCTAATTATGAAATGCATTATAATAATTATAGTCGACAGGAAAGCTTTCTTGAAAGTGAGTCGATAAACTATAATGATATAATCAAAGAATTTAAGGAACTTTTTGAAGCAACTTATGTGCTGAAAATAGTTATAAACGCAAAAGAATTATATAAAAAATTATATTGCTTAAATATTGAGCTTAAAGCTTTTGATGATATTGCTCAGATATCTTATTCGCTTGAAACCGGAAAGCATTCATGTGAACTTAATGATTTAATAAGAGTTTATCTTGGTGAAGAAGCATCTCATAACTCAGTAACTATATTAAGAATATATGATAATTTACAAGAAAGGCTTTTGCATGAGAAGCAGTTCTACTTATATGAAAGTATTGAAAAGCCGCTTTCTCCTATACTTGCCAAAATGGAGATAAAAGGAGTTAAAGTTGACGGAACATTTTTAAAAAATCTATCTCAAGAATTTAAGCTAAGGTTGAACGAACTGGAAAAAGAAATTTTTAAAGAAGCCGGACGGGAATTTTTGCTTTCTTCCCCGAAACAACTTGGGGAAGTTTTATTTACCGAGCTTGGCATTAAAGGAGGTAAAAAATCTAAATCCGGAACATTTTCAACAGGTGCCGATATTTTAGAAAAATTATCGGATCAAGGCTATGATATAGCGGATAAAATTTTGGTATGGCGACAATTTTCAAAGCTGATTAACACTTATACGGATGCGCTGCCTAATTCAATAAACCCGAAAACCGGGCGGGTGCATACCACATTTATGATGACGCTGACCAATACCGGTAGGCTTTCATCTCGGGATCCGAATTTACAAAATATTCCAATCAGAAGTGATGAAGGACAAAAAATCAGAAAAGCATTCGTTGCGGATAAAGATCATTTAATTATTTCTGCTGATTACTCGCAAATAGAGCTCAGGCTACTTGCCCACATCGCTGATATTCAAACTCTGAAACAAGCTTTTCATGATAAGCAGGATATACATGCAATAACCGCAAGCCAGATATTCGGCGTAGCTTTAAAAGATGTGGATTCCAATCTGAGAAGGCAGGCTAAAACTATTAACTTCGGCATAGTTTACGGTATTAGTGCCTTTGGATTAGCCAAGCGTTTAGATATTTCTCAATATGAAGCTAAGGATTATATAGATAAATATTTTAAACAGTATCCGGGAATCAAAGAATATATGGATGAGACAATAGAATATGCAAAAACTCACGGGTATGTAAAAAATTTATTTGGCAGAAAGTGTTATATTAATGGTATTAATGATAAAAATTATTCTATGCGGGGATTCGCCGAACGTGCTGCAATTAATGCCCCTCTGCAAAGTGGTAATGCCGATATAATTAAGAAAGCAATGGTGCATATGCCTGAGTCAATTCAAGATTATATGGTTTTACAAATTCATGATGAACTGTTGTTTGAAATTCCGGAAAATAAACTTGAGGAATATTCTAAAACTATAAAAAGAGTAATGGAAGGTGCATGCAAAATAAGCGTCCCTCTGGAGGTGGAGGTTCACTCTGCACGCAATTGGGGGAAATGAGATTCTATATAAAAAATAATATTATTCTGATTACCCAATTGAAATGATGATAACATTGCAGGTACTACTTAAGCTTCCGTTAAGTTTTCAAGCATGGAGGAGAAGTTAAAAGGAGGGTATTGCACAAGCTGCATATAGGAGTTAGCAAAGAGGGTTTAATAGTTTCAGATATTATGACTAACCATATAACAGATGACCGTAAATGCTTATAATCTTTATTACAATGCGCAGGTATAGAAAGAATATTCCTTGATACCTATTTGAGCAACAAGGCTTTATATAATAGCTAATAATAATATTTCATGTTAACCTTAATATTTAGTGGTTAAATCACTTTATAGTTATATTTTATATGTTTAATCAAGAACAATGGAATCAGCTGCTTGCTCAAGACGAGAGAGGGTTGCAAGAAAGAATTAAAACTGCATGTAAGCGTCATACATCTATTGACTTAAAAGGGGCAAAGCTACAATTAATACATATTCAAATGATATCTGAGATTTTGCAGGAGAATAAAACTTTAACTTCTTTAAACTTAGATTCTAACAATATTGATTCCGAAGGTGCAGAAAGCATTGCTAAAGCACTTATAAAAAATAAAACTTTAACTACCTTGCATTTAGGATTGAACAATATAGGTGACAAAGGAGCAAAAAGTATTATTCAAGCTCTTATAGAAAATCAAGCCTTAATTTCTTTGGATATGTCCGGTAATCATATAGGTTGTGATGGGATAAGCAATATTACTGATCTACTGGAAAATAACAAAACTATAACTACTTTAGATTTATATTGTAATAATATAGGCGTTCAAGGTGCAAAGCGTATTGCTCAAGCATTAGAAAATAACAAAACCCTTACTTCCTTAAATATAGGCTTAAATAATATAGGCGATGAAGGAGCGAAAAATATTGCGCAAGGATTAGAAAACAATAAAAACCTCACTTCATTAAATATAAATTATAACAATATAGGTAATAAAGGAGCAAAAAGCATCGCTCACGCACTAGAAAAGAATTATACATTAACTTTTTTAGATCTGTATTTCAATCCTATAGATGATGAAGGAATAAAGAGCATTGCTCAGGCTATTGCCGAAAACAGCTCCTTAACTTTTTTAAACTTAGGTGCAAATAATATACATGATGAAGGAGCAGAAAGTATTATTCAAGCTCTAAAAACCAATAGAACCTTGACTGCTTTAAAGTTAGATTCTAATCACATCGGGTATGAGGAGCAAGCAAAAATAGAGCAAGCGCTGGAAAGAAATATTCACGTTGTCTCATTTTTTCATTATAAAGGGTTCATTGGAGTATTAAAAAAAATGTTATCAAAGTTTGGAATATAGTACTAGACGGAAGACTTGTTAAGCAGAAAAATTGCAAGCTGCGAACATCCTTACCTTTTATTGATGTTAGAAACAATTAGTGGATAACTTACTTCACATTCTTCCTTATCGCAACACCCCTTTTACACCATTCCTTACACTTAACTGAGGTTAAATAAGGTAAGAATGTTAAGTTAATAGTATAAGTAAAAAGTCTAAACTAGTTAGTAAAGATAGTTAAAGTATAGCGAATAATAAATAGCTACTATATGTCGCTAAGTTATGGTTTTAACTGCTTAAAATTAATATTTTACGTCTTGATCTAATTTGATTAATTAACTTAAATAATTTTAAATGATTTAAAGAGGAAGAAAATGAGACAAAGAAACCCCCAGCTAAGAGAGATAGACATAGAGTTGTTAGAAGCAGCCCAAGCAGGTAAATTTGATAAAGTTAAATATCTTCATCGAGTAAAGGGTGCTGATATACATGCTCGTGATTTAGGTAGAGGAGTATTAGTTGAAGCAGCTAAAAGGGGAAATAATGAAGTAATCAATTATGTAATGCAGTCTAAATTCTATCATCCAGAACTTACCATAAAGGATATTGCGAGCTGGGCCCTTAATGCAGCGATATATGAAGGGAAAATTAGATCAGCAGAGTTATTGGTAAAATATTATAAGGTACCGGCAGAATCTAATGCTTTTAGAGCTGCTAATGAAAAAGGCTATATAGACTTATACAGAGCAATGATTGAAGTTAATAGGGAAGTTAATAAAGAAGAACAAAACAAATTAGAGTTCTATTTACTAATGGAGGCTATGGATTGTAATCAAGAGGATATAATAAAGTTATTAGTCAACGATCTTAAAGTAGGAGTTACTATACAAACTTTTGAAAATTATATAAATGAAATGAGCCCAGAGATCATAAAGGTTATTTTAGATAATGGCTTCGATATAAATTCTAAATTAACAAAAGAAAATTTTTTTCCGATTCCTGATTACCAATATAGTATACTACACAAAGTTTTATCTTCTAATAAATTAATTGATTTAGCAGAGTATGTAATAAATAAAGGAGCAGATCTAAACTCACAAGATAGTGAAGGGAACACACCATTACATATTCTAATGAAGAATAACGAAATTGATATTGATAAGAGATTAGAATTAGCAAATTTATTAATTGAAAAAGGAGTGAATGTAAATGCACAGAATAATAAAGGAGATACTCCTTTACATGTATTAGTAAGATGTAAAGAAATATCTTATCCTGATAAAAAAAAGGTAGCAGAATTTTTAATAATAGATTGTAATGCTGAGGTAGATATATTTAATAAGTTAGGGAGTACTCCTTATAGTATGTGTCCTGCTTCTTCATTAAGTAATGATATTATAGAAGCTTTTCTAATAGTTTATGAAAGAAAATTAGAAGAAGAAGAGAGGTTGAAAGAAACACAAGATAATAATCCAAAAGCTAAAAACATCGAAGAGCTAGATACTAATTGTGGCGAAGAAAACATAGCAAAGATAGCAGAAGAACCGAGTTATAAAGCTACATTTGTAGATAGAGTAGAAGCAAACTCTACAAGACAAGGCTTTTTTCCAAGAAAGGAACTACTTGGAAATTATATTTCTGATAAGCAGATTGCTTCATGTAATACAAAATAGGTAATTAATTTAGAAGTTATACTTTATCTAATTATCTTAACTCCATCTTTAGCTGTACTAAGAATTCTTTGCTTAAATGAATTTAGATGATTTTGAGGAATATTTTCTTTGTTACCATCTATAAGATGTCCAAGTCCCATTTCCTTTAGAGCAGTATTAAAATCAGATTTAATGCTATCAGTGATATTAAGACAATTCCAGAAAATATTAACTATATTATTATCTATATTTAGAAACAGTTTAAATCCTTCAACACATATTAAGGAATTATATTCATGAGCATATTCATGGATACGATTTTGTTTTAAAAATAACCTGAAAGCCATATAGTCATCATAATGAACCATACGTTGTAAATATTTCATAGAAGACATTTCAGTAATTAATTTAAAAGCGTCTATATTACAATTTACTACTATCCATTTTAATATCGAGCAGTTATCCACACAGAGAAGTTTCCCTATAATATTTTTTCCTTCATTAATCACCTCTTCACTATCATCTCCATAAAGTTCTTTGAGTTTTCTTATTCTAGAATGTTTTAAAAGATAATCTTCCCATTCTCGCTTTAACCCTTCGTATTCGCCATTTTTGAATTTATTAATAAAGTGATTTTTTAATGTATTTTTAGCTTGGATAAATTCTTCATCCTGAGCAATGATTCTAGGTTTCTTTTTAAGTCTGGGAGTTTTCCCTTCATTATCTTCAATAGACTCTGCCCAACTTACTCTTTTTTTAGAGTTAGGCTTTTCTTGATTAGTATGTTTCTCATCATTTTTCATAAGCAAAATACTTTTTAAAGTTAGAAATAGGTTATTGTCGGTTCTCAAATTATATAAATTACATAATAATTTATAATTAAACTCATAACTGATTTACAAAAGATACTTTTTGTTTAACACGGTTATAAAAGGATTTATCATCTGATGAATTAAGCTTAGCAGTAAACTTTTTCTCACTTATACTTTGCTGATCTAACCCTGAAGGGCTGTTATCTTGTCCCTTATTCTCTTCAAGATATTCTTTAATATCTTTATTATTTTCGTTCGCAAGCTTATCAACAGCATCTTTTAAGTTTATTTTAAGTATTCTTACTACCTTTTGAGCATCTCCTCCAATACTTTCAAATATATGCTCGATTGCTTCAATTGTTTGGAGCGGTTTAATACTTGCAAAAAGTTTTAGTATATCGGTTGTCACTCCTCTTCGATAGCTCCCTTTTTCAATCTTTTCAGCAGTCAGGTCTACAAAGCGGTTAATAACTTGATAATTATCATGGCAAACTAATAAAAACTTACCTCTTTCCGTAGTATGGTTTATAAAGTACTTCATCAACTCAAGGTTACCATGCTCTATTGCCCATAAGAAAGGTTTATAATTTGTATATTTGAGTAGTTCATCTATTTCCTTCGGATCAATAAACATTATATCAAGTTCTAGTTTGGCAAGATTTATTTTACCTTTTTCAAGGAAAGAAGGTAAATCAATATCTGCTATTTGTTTCTGTATATCACTTAACATAATTGTTTTGTTTTTCTTCACATAAGTAATTTTTTCAAGAGAATTTTCTTCCTGACTAGAACTTACTATTTTCCTTTTCATACATACCTCATTTAAGTATAAGCTACATACTTATTTTTGATTCTACCTTATCATTTTGCCTTCGCTTTTTCAACTATATGTAAAGATTTTTAATATTTATATTGTTTTAAAATTGAAATAAACTGTTTAACAATATTTTTTATATGTTAATAGTTATTATATTATTTTTTAACATTTGTTTTATTTATATATAACTTGCGAATAAAGTGGTGTCCTTATGAAAAGATGCAAAAGTAGTGATCTTAACCCTGCTTCTTTTAAATTAAAAAAAGATAATGTAGATTATAATGAAATACTAAAAGATAAAATGGAGAATGGTAGTGAAGAGGAAATTCTCCATCTTATAAACTATGTATCATTAACACAGCTGTTAACGGTAAAAGATGATAAGCATGAAAGTAGTGTTTTTTTATGGGCTGCTTCGCGTGGATTTAAAGAAGTTATAATTCAAATCCTTACAACCTATTCAAGTTCATGCGATGTCTTTTTAAACCTTATACTAAAAAATGGAAGTAATGCATTTCTACTTGCTGCTAAGTCCGGCCATTTGAGATTATTGGAATATCTTTTACACATAAAACCTGAATTTATAGATTCGATTAGTACAATAGGAAATAATGCATTTACTTTCGCTGCTTTTGAAGGGCGTTTAGAGGTAATGAAATATCTCTTACATTTAAAACCACAATTCATTGATTCAGTTGATGAAGATGGAAATAATATATTTTTACTTAGCGCTTATGGCGGTCACTTAGAAGTAATGAAATATCTCTTGTATTTAAAACCACAATTCATTGATTCAGTTGATAAAGATGGAAATAATACATTTTTACTTAGCGCTTATGGCGGTCACTTAGAAGTAATAAAATATCTATTGCATTTAAAACCACAATTCATTGATTCAGTTGATAAAGATGGAAATAATATATTTTTACTTAGCGCTTATGACGGTCACTTAGAAGTAATGAAATATCTCTTGCATTTAAAACCACAATTCATTGATTCAGTTGATAAAGTTGGAGAAAACGCATTTCTATTTGCTGCTATTAATGGGAACTTAGATGTAATGAAATATCTCTTAGAGCTAAAACCAGCCTTTATAGATTCAATGGGTGAAGAGGGGGAGAATGCATTTTTAATTACTGCTTTGAAAGGCCACTTAGATGTGATGAAACAACTCTTACAATTAAAACCTGATTTCCTAGATTCAGCAGATAAATATGGAAGCAATGCATTTTTGATTGCCACTTCAGAAGGCCGCTTAGAAGTAATGAAAAACCTCCTGCCTTTAAAACCTGAATTTATAGATTCAGTAAATAATGAGGGGCATAATGTATTTTTATTGGCTGCTATTAATGGGAACTTAGATGTAATGAAATATCTCCTACAACTAAAACCTGAATTTATTAATTCAATCAGTACTAAAGGGAATAATGCTTTCTTGTTTGCCGCTATAAATAATCATTTAAATGTGATGGAATACCTCTTACAACTAAAACCTGAATTTATAGATTCAGTAAATAATGATGGGCATAATGCATTTCTATCTGCTGCTTTAGAAAGTCATTTAGGTGTAATGAAATATCTCCTGCAACTGAAACCTGAATTTATAGATTCAATTAGTACAAAAGGGAATAATGCTTTCTTGTTTGCCGCTATAAATAATTATTTAAATGTGATGGAACACCTCTTGCAGCTAAAACCTGAATTTATAGATTCAGTAAATAATGATGGGCATAATGCATTTTTATTGGCTGCTATTAATGGGAACTTAGATGTAATGAAATACTTATTACAACTAAAACCTGAATTTATTAATTCAATCAGCGCAAAAGGGAATAATGCTTTCTTGTTTGCCGCTATAAATAATTATCTAAATGTGATGGAATACCTCTTACAACTAAAACCTGAATTTATTGATTCTTTAGGCTATGAGGAGCGTAATGCATTTCTGGGTGCTATTATTAATGGGCATTTAGGCATTGTAGAAGAATTGCTCCAATATAACCCTAAACTTATTAACTCGAGGGATAGATTTGGGATTAATGCCTTTCGTGCTCCTCCTAATATTGATATTGCATTACTTCTCTTATCTTATGGTATTAATGAATTTAGACCCTCTTACAACACAAGGAGTGAGTGGTCAGATACTTTGGGACTTAAATGCTCTAGCGATTTTGAAAAGCTTTCTAAAGAGATTAATGATTTTGGTAAATTATTAGTTCATATGGAGACAACCCAGGGTACATGGCTTAGTCTTCTTCCAGCTGAAATACAACATAATATAGCAAGTATTAATCTTGTTAACTTATATCCTAAAATCGGAAAAGCATTTTTAAGTGCCAGCAATGAGAAATATTTGCAGCAATTGAAACAACGATGTGCTAGGGAAATTGTCCGCGAATGCAGATCTATATATGCTGTTCTCCCTGATAATATTGACTATATAAATGAATTAAAGCAGATACAAGGTCAATTTACTGATATGGCTCGCAGTGATCATATAGTAAAAGCTTTAGAGTTCATGGCAACCACAGTGATGAAGGTATATTGCGAGGATGTAAGACCCCATGAGATGCCTAATGAACAGCAGGTGCAAGGTAGAATTAAACAGGTTGTAAATTGGTGTTGTCCTATATTAAAAAGAAGTCAATTTGAATTTAGCAGTTATGTGTTCCCGGAGTTAAGAGGTGAAATTATGAGAGTAATGTACAAAACATTTATGGATCAACTTAATCTTAAAGTTCCAAGCGCTAAAATTGCTATAGAAGAAAGTGTAAAGAGGGTGATCGACGGTATCCCAAAAACGTTTGTAGAGAAGTATAAAAAGACAAACAATACATATATTGCACATAGTTGAGAATTTATCATACTTGTAATGATAGTAGCCTCTTTGAAAAGATAACTGAATTATATGAACTAATATTTATTAATTATTGAGAAAGTAAGTTATAAATAAAAAAAGTTATAAGTTAAGAAATATAAAGGAATTATGGTTTTGATGTTATAAAGCAAGAGGAAGTTGCTTTAAAGAAAGAAAAAGGCAACGTACATTGTCTTCTTAATTAAAAAGTTGGTAGGTGGCTATGAAAGATATAGGTAAATATGAATATCATCCGTTATCCGTGGAAGGAGAAAAGTTTTTTAATAAACATAAAGAAGATATTACAAAAATAATATCAAATTTTGATGATGTTAAACTAGCATATATAGATTTTAGTGCATTGCGTCCTTATTACTTTTTTCTTGGTAAGAGAGGGGCATGGGAAATCCCGATAGGAAAAATTCAATATGCACTAACGAAGTATTACCATAAGCATAATGATGCTTGTAATATTGATATTTTTGGAGCTGAGTATTTACCCAAAAGTGTTAAGCTATTCTATAATGCGGAAGAATATAGAGCAAAGGAAGCTGCTGAGAAAGCTAGAATTGCAGAAGAATTAAAGAAGGAGAGAGAAGGTTTGGATGTAAATGGGCGTATAGAGCTGTATGAAGAAGAAGTATTACTTGCCATAAAACAGGCTTTTGTAGAAATGGCAGGTATTTTCATTAGTCAAAAACAACAAAAGTTAG